>JAZOPU010000072.1:0-14371 GCA_045655705.1 Candidatus Scatosoma sp. | reverse complement strand
CGGCAACAAATCCCAAGAAATATCCTGCGTTTCGCCCGTGGGCAAGGTTACGTCGTGGATAAATTCTCTCAGCCAATCGCAAACAACGACGTCCTGTTCCCTGCCCATGGCTTTCGCCGAGCAAAGGCAGGTGTTTTTTGCCCTGCCAAGGGGCGAAGAATAGATATAATCGATTTTTTCGCTGACAAGCTTTTTGGCAAGCAGTTCCGCTTCCCACCAGCCCTTTTTCGTCAGAGTATCGTTTTCATAATCAGGATCGCCGTGGCGAATGATAAGTATCCTCATATTTTTTCCTCCATGAACGGCATTAAAATAGAATTTTGCACGAATAAATATTCGTCTTTAATTTTGATATTGTCACCGTCAAGCTCTAAATACGAAACGGTTTTTTTGAGTGCGTTTGGAAAGTCTTCCGCCAAAGACGTACCGAATTTTTCTTTATACGCTTGCATAGAAACGCCATAGCTCGTGCGGAGCGCAAGCATAATAAACTCGAATTTCGCGTCGTTTTCTCCCACTTCTTCCGCGGTAACAGCGGGATAAAAACCCGAAATCACGCATTTCATATATTCGTCCAAATCAAACGTATTGGTGAAACGCTTGCCACGCATAAACGAGCTTGCGGAAACGCCGAAGCCTATGTATTCGCCGCGCTTCCAATAATTCAAATTATGTTTGCTCTCATACCCTTTTTTGGCGAAGTTGGAAATTTCATACCGTTCGTAGCCCTTTTCCTTTAAAAGCTTACGACCGTAGTCATAAAACTCCGCCACCTCGTCGCTATCGGGCAGTTCGCCGTTTAAATAATCGGTGTATATGGGCGTGCCGTCTTCGACGGTGAGCGCGTACATAGAAATGTGTTTTGAACCGCAAGCATCGGCAAGCTCGATGGTTTTTTGGATATCTTCTTTCGTTTGGTTTTTGATCCCCAGCATAATATCCGTACTGAAATTTTGCCCTTTCAAAAGCTGTGTTGCATACACGTAATCACGGGCGGTATGGATACGGTTTAAATCGATAAGCTGACTGTCAATCGCCGTTTGCAAGCCGATAGAAAAACGGTTAATGCCCGCTTGCAAGTACGTTTTTACCTTACTCTCGCCTATCGTGCCGGGGTTGAGTTCTAAAGTAATCTCCGCACCCTTTTTCAAACGGAAACATTCTTTAATTCTATTCATTGCGCCCAAAATGAGCTTGGGCGGGATATAAGACGGCGTACCGCCGCCAAAATATACCGTGTCAAACTCGTAGTCTTTGAGCTCTTCGCTACGCATTTTCATTTCCTTATACACGCAAGCCATATACGCCTCGGCGTAGTTTATCTTGTCGGGAAAGGACGTGAAGTCGCAATAGGAGCATTTATGTCTGCAAAAGGGAACGTGAACGTAAATTCCTGCCATAATTTTAATCCTTATTTGTTTTGAGTATTTCCATAAACACTTCGCTGGGCACTTCCACTGAGCCCATTTTACGCATACGCTTTTTACCTTCTTTTTGTTTTTCAAGCAATTTGCGCTTACGCGTAATGTCCCCGCCGTAGCACTTGGCAAGCACGTCTTTTCGCACTGCTTTCACCGTTTCGCGGGCGATAATCTTTCCGCCCACCGCCGCCTGCACGGGAATTTCAAAAAGCTGACGAGGAATGGCGTCTTTCAAGTTTTCACAAAGTGTTCTGCCACGCTCGTAGGCTCTGTCTTCAAACACGATCGTGGAAAGTGCGTCGCAAAGCTCGCCGTTGAGCAAAATATCTAATCGTACGAGCTTGGAACGCTGATAGCCTGCAAGCTCGTAGTCGAAGCTTGCATATCCTTTCGTTCTCGATTTAAGCCCGTCAAAGAAGTCGTAGACGATTTCGTTGAGCGGGAGCGTGTATTCCAGCTTCACCCTGCGTTCGTCAAGATAGGTCATATTTTTGAATACGCCCCGTTTTTCCTTGCAAAGGTCCATAATCGGTCCCATATAATCGGGCGGGGTGTATACTTCCGCTTTGACGATCGGTTCTTCCATATACTCGATATCCGAAGGCTCGGGCAGGTGCGAAGGGTTGTCCACGAAAAATTCCGTGCCGTCCGTTTTATGCACGAGATAACTAACGCTCGGCGCGGTGGTGATGATCTCCAAATTAAACTCGCGCTCAATGCGTTCTTGGATAATTTCCATGTGCAAAAGTCCCAAAAATCCGCAACGGAAACCAAAACCCAAAGCCACGGAATTATCCGGCTCGAAAATGAGCGACGCGTCGTTGAGCTGTAATTTCAAAATCGCTTCTTTTAAATCGTTGAACTTACTTCCGTCCAAGGGATAAATACCGCAAAATACCACGGGTTGTACCTTTTTATAGCCCGGGAGCGGTTCTTTTGCAGGGTTGGTCGCGGAAATGACGGTATCGCCCACCGCCACGTCTTGAATGGACTTAATCGACGCGGCAATATAGCCAACTTCCCCTGCTTTTAACACGTCTTTGGGCGTGGGCGAGGGCGCAAACGCACCTACTTCCGTTACGTCGTAGACGGTAGAAGAAAGAAACGCTTTGACTTTATCCCCCACTTTCACACTGCCGTCCTTAATACGAACGAACAAAATAACCCCTTTATAATTATCATAGTAGCTATCGAATATAAGCGCTTTGAGCGGTTTTTCCGTGTCGCCATCGGGCGAAGGGAAATACTTTGTGATCGCTTCGAGTAAATCTTCGATATTCGTGCCTTCTTTGGCGGAAACGCAAGGGATATCCGACGCGTCCAAACCAATCACGTCTTCTATCTCTTGTTTCACTTCGTCCACGCGCGCACTGGGCAAGTCGATTTTATTGATAACGGGCAATATCTCTAAGTTGTTTTCAAGCGCAAGATACACGTTGGCAAGCGTTTGCGCTTCCACGCCTTGCGTGGCGTCTACAACCAAAATTGCACCTTCGCACGCGGCGAGAGATCGGCTAACTTCGTAGGTAAAGTCCACGTGTCCCGGGGTATCGATCAAATTAAACTCGTATTCCTGCCCGTCTTTTGCAGTATAATACATTCTCACGGGCGTGAGCTTGATCGTGATCCCGCGCTCCCGCTCGATATCCATACTATCAAGCAGTTGTTCTTCCATATCGCGGGAAGATACCTGCCCCGTGCGTTCCATAAGTCTGTCCGCGAGCGTGCTTTTGCCGTGGTCGATATGAGCAATGATACAAAAATTTCTTAAAAGTGAATTGGGTTTTGCCATAAAATTTCCTTATTTTAAACCGTCGATAAAACAATGTAATGCATACGATACGGGGGTATTCTTTTTGAGTAACATTCCCACCGAACGCACGGGCAAAGCCGTGTCGGTTACCACGGGGAACAAGCTACCTTTTGCAAATAAATCTTCTACGTATTCCCTAGGGATAATGCCAATCCCCATTCCGCGGCGCACAAGCCGTTTCATAAGATCCCAGCTCCCAACTTCTATGGACGGTTGCAATTCCACCCCTAGCGAGCCAAGAAAATTATCCAACGCTCTGCGCGCGATCGTGTTTTTTTCCATCATAATGAGCGGATATTCTTTGAGCGCGGAAAAAGACAGCGGTTTATCTTTCAAACCCGCAAACTTTTCACTCGCCACGAACACGTCGTTTAAGCGCATACAGTTCCCGTGCAATTTAAGCTCGGGATCGGGCGATATGGGTAAGTTGACGAACGCCACGTCCAGCTTGTCCGCTTTGAGTTTGGCAATGGTATCGGGCGTGAAATCCGCAACGAGATCAATTTTCACCGCAGGGAATTTTTCGTGGAAATCTACGATCTTATCCGATAAGAAATATTCAAATATCGTATCGCTTGCGCCGATACGGATTTTTCCCGTTGCGGAATTTTTCATTTCCGCAATGCGGTTTTCCGCTTCCGTCAAAAGCCCCAGCGCGCGTTCCACTTCCGCAAAAATTACTTTCCCGCCCTGCGAAGAAAGCACCATACCGCGGTGGGTGCGCGTGAACAGCGTTACGCCAAGTTGGCTTTCAAGCTGTTTGATCGATCGGGATACGGCGGGCTGGGAAATGTATAACTCTTCCGCGGCTTTGGTCAAGCTACCGCTTTTTGCCACCGTGTAAAACACCCTGTATAAATCCAAATTAACCATATATCCCCTTCTTATCTTTCGTTATTTTCCCACGCAAAACTTTGCAAATATTTCTTCGATAATCGTTTCGGTTGCCGTTTCGCCCGTAATCTCGCCCAAAGCGTCCCACGCGGCTTTGATATCAATCCCGATCAAATCCAACGGCTGACTTTCACAAGCCACAATCGCTTGGTTTAAATGCGTTTGCGCACGCGAAAGCGCGTCGAAATGTCTTTGTTCAATCAAAAACGCCGCGTCTTCGCCCGTATCGCCAAAGCTCTTTTCATATAAAAGTGCTTTCAATTTTTCTATCCCTTCGCCCGTAACAGCCGAAGTGCGCACGTCTGCGTCCGTGTCCGTATCGTCAAGGTCGATATCCGATTTATTGATAATTTTAAGTAGCGGTTTGTCCTTGATCATAGAAAGCACGCGCGCGTCCTTTTCGTCAAGCCCCTGCGTCATATCCGCGACGAACACGGCAACGTCCGCGCTACGCATAATCGCTTCCGCACGGTCGATACCGATATTTTCAATCTCGTCGCCACTTTCTCTAACCCCCGCCGTGTCGTATAAATTAAATTTCCTGCCCTTAATTTCAATCGTGCCTTCCACCGCGTCGCGCGTTGTGCCGGCAACGCTGGATACGATCGCTTTGTCATAACCAAGCAATTTATTCAAAAGAGAGCTTTTGCCCGTGTTTGGTTTTCCGCAAAGCGCAACGGTTACGCCCGTTTTAATTTTTTTACCCGTGGCGTAGGTCTTGCAAAGGGTTTTCAATTTTTCTTCTAACCCAAGCAAATCCTCTTTTAGCTGGGCGATATGTTGCTCTTCGATATCTTCTTCGGGATAGTCCACCGACACGTCCACTCCCGCGAGCAAGGTAGTGAGCTCGTCTTGCAATGCGCGCACCGTTTTCGTCAGTTTTTCGCTATATAAAAGATACCCTGCTTTGACTTCTGCGTCCGATTCGCCGTTGATCATATCCGCAACCCCTTCCGCAGACGCCAACGAAAGCTTGCCGTTTAAAAAGGCGCGTTTGGTGAACTCCCCGCGCGTGGCGCTCCGCGCCCCCAACGCAAAGGTCTTTTTGAGTATTCCCCGCGCGATATTTTCCCCGCCGTGGCATTGAAACTCGACGATATCTTCGCCCGTATAGCTTGCGGGGGCTTTAAAATATACGCAAAGCCCGAAATCGGTGAAATTGCCACCGTCGATCGTGCCGGGGTACATATGATACGGCTCAAAATCTCGTACCCTTATCTTTCCAACGGGCTTAAACATTTTTTCGGCAATATCCAGCGGATTTTTTCCGCTGATACGCACGATCGCCACACCGCCTTTACCCGCAGGGGTTGCAATCGCCGATATATTTTCTTCCCGCATCGCACCTTTCTCCTTTTAGTATAACTTTCTTTTATATTATACCACAGTATCGCTTGACTGTAAACCGTTTCAGGCTGGCTTTGCGCAAAAAAAAGACGGAAAATATAAGTTTTCCTTATTTTCCGCCTTGTTTTTTTGTTATTAAAATTCGTCGAACGGGTTCTCTTGTTTTTCACCGTTATTTGATGAAAAATCGTCAAACGGTCCTGCGTCGTTCGTGCTTTCCTTTTTACCGCCAAATTCGGAAAAAGGCTCTTCGGGCTGGGGGCGTTGGGGCTGGTTATAGCCGTTTTGCCCGTAGGGGTTATAGCCGTAGGGATTACCGTAGCCGTTATAATATTGCTGTTGTTGGCGCATATACGCTTCCCGACGGGCTTGCATATATTTTTCGTAGTCAATCGCTTTACGGTTGCGGAGTACGAAAATCACGATATATCTCGACATGGGAATAAACAACGACAAAATCCCCAAGAACATATAGTTTTTCGGATAGTATTTTTTATACAGTCCAAAAAGCAATACGAGCATGAAAATTTCGTATACGAGCTGGAATATCGGCAGGATATATCCGCTAATCGTGTATATCTTATCCGCCGTTACCGAAAATCCCGTGAGATTTCCCCAATAATATATTCCAAGTTCTTCGTGATAATTAGGCTCACCTACCACCGCGTAGAGATATACTTCCATTGCAAGTGCCAAAGCGCAAACGAGCGTGGTTATAATTTGCGCAAGCATGGTATACAGTCCCGCTCTCTTCACGCGTTGCCCAAAAACATTGCAATCGCCCGCAAGCTTACCGATATACCAAATATTTGCAAACGGCACGAACACCAGCCATTTTTTATGCATAGCGCGGTTTTTCGCCATTTTATAAAGCCCCAAGCCTTGCAAAATAAAAACTATCGCCCAAATCGAAGCACCCACGATCATACCGCCAATGCGTGCACGAATCCCAACCGTTCCAAATAAAGTGAAAATCATCGACGACGCGTTATATAACTGATAAACTTCCATATTTTTATTCCTTTTCTTTATATTCCACGCTAAATAGCGTCAAGCCCTTTGCGGGCATCGTTTTCCCAAGCAGTTGCCTTTGCCCCGTTTGATAGGCAAGTTCCAAACTTTCTTTGGTGCGTTTTCCCATAGAAAGTTCCAACAGTTCTCCCACCATCGCACGCACCATATTATATAAAAACCCGTTCCCCGTAACGAAAACGTCCACGCCGTTCACGCCTTCGCTTTGCGTTTGCTCCACGCGCACCTTATACACCGTCCGCACCGTCGTTTTCACTGCCGAGCCCGACGCGCAAAACGCTTTAAAATCGTGCTCGCCTTCAAAAAGCTTAGCGTTCTCTTTTAATATTTCTATACTCGGCAGACTATCCACGCGCACCGCATAACGGCTTTTTAAGGGCAGTTCCCAAGGCGCTTCGTATAAAGAGTATCGATAGGTCTTACGCTTTGCGCTACGGTTGCAATCAAAGCTTTGCTCTGCGCCATACCCCTTTAAAATACGGATATCGGCAGGCAAAAAACGGTTCAAGCAGTCGGGCATTTTTTCTGGCGGAACGGAAAAATCACCGTCGAAATGACAGGTTTGCCCCAAAGCGTGCACGCCCGCGTCCGTTCTTCCGCTCGCCGTTACGCGCACGCGCGCACCCAGCGCGTTTTCAATCGCGTTTTCTAAAATTTCCTGCACAGACTGCGCGTTCTTTTGGCATTGCCAACCCGCGTATGCCGTGCCGTCGTAGGCTATCACTAACACGAAACGCATATCCACCTCATATAAGCGCGGTCGTATATACGCGCAAAACAATTACGCCCGCAAACAACGCGCAAAGCAGGAAAAGCGCAACGCCGTCCCGCCAAGTAAAGGTAAGTTTTTTATATTTCGTACGCACCTTACTGCCCGAATAACAGCGTGCGTCCATGGCGTCGCCAAGCTCGTCTGCACGGCGGAACGCGCTGATAAGAAGCGGTATTAAAATGGGGATAATCGCTTTCACGCGCTTGAAAAGCCCGCCCGTTTCAAAATCCGCGCCACGCGCCTTTTGTGCGTTCATAATGCGCCCCGTTTCGTCCGTTAAAATGGGAATAAACCGCAAGGCTATCGACATAATCAACGCCAATTCGTGCACGGGAAAACGGATCACTTTAAGAGGCGATAGCAAGCTTTCAAGCCCGTCCGTCAAAGCCACGGGCGTGGTCGTGAGCGTGAGCACAGCAGAGCCAAGCACAAGCAAAAACAATCTCACCGCAAAAAACACCGTGAAATAAATGGCTTCTTTGGATATTTTGATAATCCACCACTGCCAAATCACCGTTTCGCCCGTATGAAAAAACAGGTTCAAAATCGACGTGAACGCAAGCAAAAATAACACAGCTTTCACGGATCGGAGCAAGCTTTTGAGCGGTACGCCCGAAAACGCCGCCATAAGCAAAAACACGAATGCACACGCTCCAAGCGCGTAGAAATTTTTCGCCAAAAACACCGCGACGATATATGCGACTAAAAATACGATTTTGAGTCTTGGATCGCATTTATGCACGAACGAATTGGCGGGATAATATTGACCGAAGGAGACTTCACGCATTTGCTCTATCCCCCTTTAACTTCATACCTGCTCGCGTATTTTGTAAAATTTCCGCGATAAACGCGTCCATAGTGCACGCGCAAGAAAGCTTCTTTTTTCTCTCTTCCAAGGCAAGAGCCAGCTTTGCCACAAACGGAATATCCAGCCCTGCGATTTGCGTGATTTCTCTCGAAGAAAACAGCTTTTCCACTTCGTTTTCAGCCAAAACCTTACCGCCCGAAAAAATCGCCGCGCGGGTGCAATTTTCCGCAATCTCGTCCATATCGTGCGAAACGATAATCACCGTTTTACACCAATCCTTATGCATTGCGTGCAACAGCTCCATAATCTCTTCTTTCCCCAAGGGATCTAACCCCGCCGCAGGCTCGTCTAAAATGAGAATTTCGGGTTTGGTTACGATCACGCCCGCGATTGCCACACGGCGTTTTTGCCCGCCCGAAAGCTCGAACGGGGAACGGTTTTTTACCTGTTCAAAGTTGAGTCCTACCCTTTCAATCGCCGTTTTCACGGCAAGCCCGATTTCTTCTTCCGTCATTTCCGCACAAAAGTTTTTCAACCCAAATGCAACGTCTTCAAACACCGTTTCCGCAAAAAGCTGGTATTCGGGGTATTGAAAAACCATACCCACTTTTCGCCGTAACGCCTTGAAATCCGTCTTTTTATCCGTTAAATCAAAACCGCTTACCGTGAGCTTGGTATCGTAAACTTTACCCTTTTTGGGCTTATATTTTTTTTGCGCCGTCGGTAACTTTATCAGGGCGTTGAGATGTTGCACAAAGGTGGATTTCCCACTACCCGTATGCCCGATAATCCCGAAAAACTCCCCGCTTTTGATCTCTAAATCCACACCGTTTAACGCGTGCGTAGCAAACGGCGAAGCAGGATTATACGTAAAGGATAAATTTTGACAATGCACACTGCCTTTCTCTTGCGTTTCTTGCACTTGCGTTTCCTGTGTTTCCTTGTTTTTAATAGGCAGGTTTTCCGGCAAGCATTTGGCAATTTCGTCAGCCAACGTTTCGTGGTCGAAGCAATCGCTCACGGGCAAGCCCGCCCCCGCAAGACGGCGTGCAATACGTAAGGGTTTGGGAAGCACCAGCGAAGCTTCTTTGAGTTCTTCTTCTCTTGCAAGCACCTCTTTGGGCTTACCCTGCATAACAATTTCACCGCCACGCATCACCACCGCACGATCGGCAAGCAACGCTTCTTCGGGGAAATGCGTAATGAGTAAAACGGTAATATTTTCTTCTTTGTTCAGTTTTAAAACGACGTCGATAACTTCCTTTCTACCGCGCGGATCTAACATTGCCGTGGATTCGTCTAAAATCATAATTTCGGGTTTGAGCGCAAGCACGCCCGCAATGGCAATGCGTTGCTTTTGACCGCCCGAAAGCCGAGAAGTGGTTGCGTGGCGGTATTTTTCCATACCCACTGCGCGGAGCGCAAAATCAATGCGTTTTCCGATTTCTTCCCGTTCCACGCCGATATTTTCAGGTCCGAACGCGATATCGTCTTCGACGATCGTTGCCACCGTTTGATTGTCGGGGTTTTGGAATACGATCCCCACGCGCTTTCTGATCTCGAATAAATTGTTTTCGTCGTTTGCGTCTAAGCCCATGACGGTTATATTTCCGCTATCGGGCGAAAGCAAGCCGTTGACAAGCCGAGCAAGCGTGGATTTACCGCTTCCGTTATGCCCAAGCACCGCAACAAATTCGCCTTTTTTTACCGTTAAATCCAGCCCGTCAAGCGAAAATTGCGTGGACTCGTCCACGAAAACGTCACCGTTTCCGTTCTCTTCCTTTGCATAGGAAAAACATACTTTGTCAAACTTGATCGCGTCCATACCTACTTTTTTCGCCTCGTTTCTATTATACCAAATATTCTCTTAAAAACGCGTGATAATCGCGTGAAATTTTGCGTTAGTTGGGGGAAAACGCTTGGTATTCTCCCGTGTTACTTACCGTAATTACGATTGTTCCCTGTTTATCCGTCCGATACACGTCCACACCCGCCTCCGTGAGCCGTTTTAACACCGCCTCGTCTGGGTGCAAATATTCGTTATTCTCTCCGCAAGAAATAATCGCCGTTTGCGCGTGCAAATAATCCAGCAATAACTGCGACGTCGCGTCGTCGCTACCATGATGGGATACTTTGAGTATTTCCGTTTGGGAAAGGGTTACGCCGTACAGCTCAAAAAGCCCCAAAGTATCGTCTAAAATGAGTTTATTTTCCGTTTGCGTGGGTGCGTCGCCCGTAAACAACGTGCTCACGCCTTGATAGTCTAACCACACCACCGCGGAAAGCTCGTTGTCTTTTAATTCGTCAAAGCCGTTATCCACCATTTCCGTGGTCGGGTATAAAAACGCGAGCGTATAGGGATATTCTCCGTCCGTTACGGACATAAACGTTTCTACGCGCGAGGGATCGGGCGGACATACCATCGAGTATGCTGTTCCCGATTGCAATACCGCCGCGAGCAACAGGTCATATTCATGGTTATTCGGTGTAGCCAAAGGCAAAAATACCCGTTTCACTTGTTTATATTTTAGTATTTCGCTTGCACCGCCCGCGTGATCACTATCCGCGTGCGTAACGATAAGATAATCGATCTCGTCCACTTTTAGCGCGTTCAAATACCGCAAAACGGCTTTGTTAGAATCCACCGTACCGCTCCCGCAATCTATCAAGGCAATCTTGCCGTCGGGAAGTTCTAAAATCGTGCAATCACCCTGCCCCACGTCGATAAAATGCATACGCAGTTCACCTTCTCCCCGTGCCGAAAGCTTGGGTTTTCCCACTTTATATTTCCAAGACGTGATTGCATACACTCCGCCAAGCATTGCAAAAATAGCAAGCAAAACGACGCCTACTATAACCCCGGCGATTTTGAGCTTACGTTTTTTGGTTTGCAATATTTTTTTCTCTTGTGCGTAGTTCATGGTTTTTTAATCGCGTTCTACCCTCTCCGCTTTTTCAATAACGGAAAAAATTTCCGCGAGTGCGTCCGTTTGATAATCTTCGATACGCCCCGCGTCCGCAAGGCGGGAAATGTTCGTATCCAGCGGCAGTCTTGCAACGGCGGGAATACCGTATTCTTCCGCGAGTGCTTGCGCTTTACTTTCCCCGAACACTTCTATTTTCTTACCGCAATCGGGACAGGAAAGATAGCTCATATTTTCCACAAGCCCCAGCACGGGCACGTGCATCATACCCGCCATATTCACGGCTTTTTCCACCACCATTTTCACGAGATCTTGCGGTGTAGTCACGATCACAATCCCGGCAATGGGAATACTTTGGAATACCGTCAGGGGTACGTCGCCCGTTCCCGGGGGCATATCGATAAAAAGCAAGTCCACATCTTTCCAAATAACGTCCGTCCAAAACTGCATTACCGTACCCGAAATAACCATACCGCGCCAAACGACGGGCGTGGTTTCTTGGTCTAAAAGTAAATTCATAGACATCAGTTGCATACCCAAAGGCGAAAGCACGGTGTCAATGCCTTCTTCGCTGCCCGTGGCGTGTTCGTGCACCCCGAACATGTGCGGAATGGACGGACCTGTGATATCCGCGTCCATAATCCCCACGCTTTTGCCCTGCTTTTGCGCAAACGCCGCAAGCAGTGCGGTCGTGAGCGATTTTCCCACACCGCCTTTCCCGCTAACGACGCCGATTACTTTTTTAACCGACGATTTTTTATGCGGTTCTTTTATAAAACTTTCTTTTTTTCTCGATGCACAATCCGCCGAGCACGAAGAACAGTTATGCGAACAGTTTTCACTCATAGTATCTCTCCTTTGATTTCGCTACTTATTATACGCTTTTTGACTGGTTTTGTCAATGTATTTCACGGCGCAAGCAGGTAAAATGACAAATTCTTCCTTTTGCGTTTACTATTCCCGAAAAAAAAGCGGGAAAAACGGTTGCAATCGGATAAAAAATGGTGTATAATATAAAGGCTGCGCGTAGGTGGGGAGTTAGCGGCACCCTGCATCTGAAATCCGCTATACAGAGCCGAACGCCTTTCTCGACGTACTTTATGGAAGGTCCGCGCGCCGCAAGGAACGTTGATAGCAAGGTCTTATGCAACGCATCGCCGTGAACCGTGTCAGGACGGGAACGTAGCAGCACTAAGCGGAGTGTTGCGTGTGCCATAAGGTAGCTTTGCAGGAGTCACCTACGGCGTTAACGCTTCGGTAAAGAACGGCAAAAAAGGATCGCGCAGTTTTTTTGTATAACCGAAGGGCTGAACAAAACCGTTTACGGGTTTTGCTCAGCCCTTCTTTCTATCTAAAAGCGAAAGAATTTCTTCCCCGCCGATAAATACAGTATCGGCGGTTTTTTACTTTTTATTCATCTTTTTCTGCTTTTATATCCCAACCGTTTAACCTTTCGTCGGCAAGCACCACGCCCCGTTGCAGTTTCGCATAGCCGTATTTCTCACGAATTTTCGCCACCGCATTCTCCGCGCGTTCCATTTTCTCATACTTCGCTTTTTCTCCCGCGACGTCCAACGCCATTTGCTCGATATGGTAATCAAACCCCGACAGCGTTACCCCGATTAAACGTACTTTCTCCCCAAGTGGATAGTTTTTACAAAACAGCGCATACGCCGCTTTCGCTACTTCTCCGCAAAGTGAAGTAGGCGAAATTTTCGTTTGAAAGGTAAAATATTGCAATTTCTCGTTCCTGACCACCACGTGCACGGTGTTTGCCCTGCCCACGTCCACTACGCGCCCACGGGAAGTAACGCTTTCAGATAACGCGTATATATACCTTTTCACTTCTTCTCTATCCGTGATATCTTTTGGAAGCGTTGTCGAATTGCCGATCGACTTTAAATCTTCCTTGCTCTTTTGCCATTTGACCGGCTCTTTGTCTTCTCCGCGGGCAAACGTGCGAAGCTGTTTTCCGCGTTTACCAAGCAAGCGTACGAGCGTTTGTTCGTCCGCGTTTGCAAGCTCCCCGATCGTGCGCACGCCCATTTTATGCAACGCCTGCTCCGTTGCTCCGCCCACGAATAGCAATTTTCCCACAGGCAAGGGAAAGACAATTTTTTGATAATTTTCCTTGGAAACAAGCGTGACAGCGTCTGGCTTTTTCAGTTCGGACGCAAGCTTTGCAAACACTTTATTAAAACTCACACCGATAGACACGGTAAGCCCAAGCTCCTGCTTGACTTCTTTTCGTATACGCTCGGCAATCGTTTGACCGTCGCCAAACAGCGCAACACTCTCCGTCATATCCAGCGCACATTCGTCTATACTACATTCTTCGATTTTTTCGGTATACCGACCGTAAATTTCCCGCACGAGCCGTGAATAGCGTTGATACTGGGAATAATGCGAACCGACCATTTGCAAATCCGGGCATTTTTTAAGCGCCGAATACACCGTTTCCGCCGTTTTAATCCCATACTTTTTCGCTTCTTCGTTTTTGGCAAGCACGATACCGTGTCGTTTCTTGGGATCACCGCACACGATAAGCGGTTTTCCTGCTAACGCGGGATTGTTCGCAATCTCTACCGACGCGAAAAAATTATTCAAATCCGAATGTAATATCACCCGTTCTCGCTTATCCATACCCGCCTCTTTTGCATCTCAACGCATACCTGCTCGTCTTTTTTACTTTTTTGTCGCCAAATACGCCGTTACGCTATGCGCCGCCACGTTCCCATCGCCCGCCGCTTTTGCGTATTGATAAGGTCTGCCCACGCAATCGCCACAAGCAAAGCAACCTACGATATTCGTTTGCATATCGCGCGAAACGGCGATATGCCCGTTTTCCGTTTGCAAGCCGTCCATAATCGCGTTCGGTGCAATACACTCGCGCAACGCGAAAAACCCGTCCACGATAATCTCCCGATCGGCAAACACGACTTTTTCCACCCGCTTTTCGCCCACGATTTCCAAGGGCATTTTTAATACGGTTTGTATATTTTCGCCCGTAACAGTAACGTCTTTATACATGGGTATCAAATACACCGTGTTCGCAAACCCCGCCAAGTGTTCAATTTCGTGTTCCAAACGCTTACTCGTACAAAGTACGGCAATCGTTTTATCTTTATACAAAAATCCGTCGCAAGTCGCGCAATAACTCACACCGCGCCCCAAAAATCCCGTTTCGCCCTTGACCGTTTTCACGCTTTCCACACCGCATGCAAAAATGACCGTTCTACTCTCGTAGTAACCGCCTTCTTGTGTGGCTACACCGAATTTGTCTTTGAGCGCATATACCCCCGATACTTTCTCGGTTGTGATCTCAATATCTTCTTTCTCTATTTGGTCTTGCAGTGCGCG
>JAZOPU010000071.1:0-1872 GCA_045655705.1 Candidatus Scatosoma sp. | reverse complement strand
TTTCCGCTTGCGGATAGCATTTGCAAAGCGTTGCAAATAGTTTTAAGGCGTTGTGTCGTTCTTTTCCTGTAAATCGACTTTTCCGTAGTTCTATACTTTCCACGTCGGCGCGGTCGGGTACGCTTTCCACGGTAACGTAATAGAAAACCTTGTTTTCGTAATATTGCCGTTGTCGCTCTATGGTAATGCGCTTATGGTAGGTTGCGGAATTGATTTCCTGATACCGTTTATATAGTTCGGTACGATAGATTTGTAAAAACTCGATTTTTTGCTTTAAGCATTCGATTTCGTCTTTTGCTGTTTTGTCGGCATTCGCGCAAGCAATCGCGGATTTGATTTTGTCGGGTTTTTGTATGTAGTAGTGGGTGTTATAAAAATTTTTTGCGCCGTTGTTATCCGTTCCGTACTCAAAAAATTTTTGAATGCGTTCGTTCATTGTTCTTTCCTCCAAGTATAGATTATAAATTGACGGTTGCCGATACGTTCGGGGAACGTGGCGGTGTAGCCTTGTTTTTTCTTTTCTTTCATAAAACGGATCGCGGAGGCAAGGTCGCAAAACTCGTCCGCCCTTGCCGTCGTTCCGTTTTTATTTTCTTTACAAATCGTTTTCATTGTGGTTTCTTCCCGTATTAAATACCATACCTTTTATACCAACAATCAGAAAGTCTTTCGCGAAACTCGTCGCGTTCATTTGCTGTAATAATGTCAAGCACATAAGAAATCCGTAGCATTCCTTGTACTTCGTAATAATCGTTAGAACTTACAGCAATATTTCCTGTATCTAAATTATCACAAATTTCGTCGACGTAACTTTCTAAAATTTCTTTTTGTGTCATTGTTTTTGCTCCTTTAAATATGGCATTGCATATTCCCTACGTGTTTTATTTCAAAAGTCCAGTCATGCAAATCCAAGCAAAGGCATTGGATTTTATTATTTTCGTCTTTATAAAGAATTTGCATTTCGGCTATTAACTTATCACAAGCCACTGTTTTATATTTGTACTCAATCCCCATACGTATACATTTTGTTAATGTTGTTTCTTTATAATCATTAAGGGAACGATTGATGGAAAAACGGTGCTTGTAAATTACTATGCCGTAATCAAAGTTATTCATAAAATGCTCCTTTCCCCGTCTTGCCGATAGGACAGCAGATTTTTTATATTTTTTGCGGGTTTAGAAAATCGATATTTCGATTTTGGATTATTGGGTCGGAGAATAAGTGCCATTCGTCCAATTCAAAAAAGAGTGTTCCGTTTTCGATATACATATAGTTGATTTTAATCGAACGTGAAAACGGACATTCTTCAAGCTTGAAACGTTGTTCTTTTTCGCTATCGTAATAAACGAGTATATATTCAACCTGTATATCAATGTTATCTAAAATTTCGCTTGTAGTCATTTTCTTTTCTCCTTTGGGGCGGTTAAGCCGCCCCGTTAATTCTTTTTTGTTGTTCTTCGGTTTTGATAATCTCCGAGCCGTGTAAACGTCGGATTTCTTCAAGTGTCAGTTTGTGGCGGTTGTTGGTCGGGTTATCCGTCCACGCCCACGCCTTTTTACCCGAACAGTAGAAGAAGCCAAGCTCTTTGAGCTGTGCGCGGTATGCGTAAGCGTTGAACACCCAAAGCCAAGAACCGC
This sequence comes from Candidatus Scatosoma sp., assembly GCA_045655705.1. Taxonomy (GTDB): domain Bacteria; phylum Bacillota; class Clostridia; order Christensenellales; family Borkfalkiaceae; genus Scatosoma. Next base: position 233 of record JAZOPU010000071.1, on the reverse strand, counting down.
AAAGCTCGATACGGCAATTAAATGAGATAATCGCGTTTATAATTTCGCGGAAGTTGTCGGGAACGTCGGCGCGCTCGTCGGCTTTGGTGTAGGTCTTGCCGTCGGCGGTGGCGTGTATGTTCTTAACCCGTTTTAAAAGCTCGTCGTATTCTTTATTGATTTGTTGCATATCTTCGGTTTTCCCGCCCCTGTCGGGGTGGTGCGCAAACGCAAGCTTTTTATATTGGCTTTTC
>JAZOPU010000070.1:0-1193 GCA_045655705.1 Candidatus Scatosoma sp. | reverse complement strand
CCAAGAATTTTGCTACCGATTTGATGCCGTCGACGTTCCAAGGTCCGCCTTCCGTGTAGGAGAAGCCGAACATCAAGTAGAGACGGAAGATGTCGGAACCATACTCGTCTATATATTTATCGGGGGAGATAACGTTCCCGCGGGATTTGGACATACGGTTGCCGTCAGGGCCTAAGATAATACCTTGGTGCACAAGACGCTTAAACGGCTCGGAGAAGTTGATATAACCCATATCGCGGAGCGCTTTGGTGATAAAGCGCGCGTATAAAAGGTGCATACAAGCGTGTTCCGATCCGCCTACGTACACGTCCACGGGCGCCATCTCGTTGATGACTTCGGGCGAGAACGCTTGCTTGTCGTTGTGCGCGTCGGGATAGCGCAAATAATACCAGCTTGAACATACGAACGTATCCAAAGTATCGGGATCACGGCTTGCTTTGCCGCCGCACTTGGGACAGGTGCAGTTCATAAACCCTTCATGTGAAGCAAGGGGGGATTTACCGCTGGGACGGAATTCCACGTCGTAGGGGAGTTTTACGGGTAAATCCTTTTCGGGAACGGGAACGACGCCGCACTTTTCGCAATGAATCATAGGGATAGGCGCGCCCCAATATCTTTGACGGGAAACTGACCAGTCGCGAAGACGGTAGTTGACTTTCTTTCCGCCTTTACCGAGCTTGGTAAGGTGCACGGCAATCGCGTCGCGCGCTTCGTCGCCCGAAAGTCCGTCGAACTCTCCGCTGTTGACCAAAATACCGTCGTCGCAGAAAGGAAGTACCGTTTCTCCGCCCGCTTTTTGAATAACCTGCGTGATAGGAAGATTATATTTCGTTGCAAACGCATAGTCGCGTTCGTCGTGTGCGGCAACCGCCATAACCGCGCCCGTACCGTAGGAATACAACACGTAATCGGCAAGGTAGATAGGCACTTGTTTGCCCGTCAAAGGGTGCGTTGCATACGCGCCCGTGAACACGCCCGTCTTTTCACGCGCGGTGGACAAACGGTCGATATCGTTGGCTTCCGCGGCATAACGCACGTATGCGTCGATGGCTTCGGCGTTTTCGGGGTGCGCTGTTTTGAGTTTTTCCACGAGCGGGTGCTCGGGGGCAAGCACGACGTAGTTTACACCGAAAACCGTGTCGGGACGGGTGGTGAATACGGTGATCCTGTCGCCCGTTTCACACTCGAAATGA
>JAZOPU010000069.1:0-10957 GCA_045655705.1 Candidatus Scatosoma sp. | reverse complement strand
GCATTGTTTTTCCGTTTGTTTTTCAAACGCTTTACGCTCGTCCTTTGCCATTCCTAAAATAAACGAACGCAAGGTATCGTTATCGTGCGTACCCGTATACGCCACGCTATTTTCATTATAATAACAGGGCAGGTATTCGTTCTCTTCGTTGCCGTCGAACGCAAAGGAAAAAACTTTCATTCCCGCATAGCCCGTATCCTTCAAAAGCTTACGCACGCCGTCGTCGATAATCCCCAAATCTTCGGCAATAATTTGATAATTTTTCATATCCTTAAAAAGCGCGGCTTTCGGACCGTCTAACCATTTGCCTTCTCTTGCCGTTTGCGCGCCAGCGGGGATTGCGTAGAACCTGTCAAACGCACGGAAATGATCGATACGAATAATATCGAACAGCGAAAACGCATATTTTATGCGCGCTTTCCACCAAGCGTAGCCCGTCTTTTTTTGCTTTTTCCAATCGTAAACGGGATTGCCCCAAAGCTGACCGTCGGAAGAAAACGCGTCGGGCGGTACGCCCGCGCGCATGGCGGGATTGCCTTGCCCATCCAGCATAAAAAGCTCGTCGCGGTGCAACCAAGTTTCCACGCTGTCATAGGAAAGATATATGGGCATATCTCCCATAATCTCAATGCCCTTTGCATGCGCGTAATCCCGCACGGCGTTCCATTGTTTCACAAACAAAAATTGCGTAAACTGCCAAAAAAGTATTTCTTCCGCGCGTTCCTTTTTATGCTCTTCAATCGCTTGCTCTTCCGCGTTTTTATATTCGTCTAACCAATCCTCCCACGGCGCGTGGTTAAAGCGGGTTTTGAGCGACATAAAAAGCGCAAAATCCGCGTATGTTCCTGCGCCCAAAAACGCTTGCCAAGCCTTATTATTTCTATCAAACCGCGCAAACGCCTTTTTGAGCACTTCTACTTTACAGGCAAACTGTTTGCCGTAGTCCACCCGCCGAATATCTTCGTTCCAAATAATATCCTGATAATCGGATTTTTCCAAAAGCCCGTCTTTTTCCAGCTCGTCGAAATCGATAAAATAGTAATTGAGCGCGTCCGAAGCGCACGATTGATAGGGACTGTCGCCATAGCCCGTGGGAAGAAGCGGCAACACCTGCCAAATTTTCATTCCCGCGCTTTCCAGCCAATCCAAAAACGCATACGCGCCCGCGCCCAGCGTGCCGATACCAAAATTTGATGGCAAGGAAGAAACGGGCATAAGCACGCCCGCTTTACGATTGTTATTTTGTATAGTGTTCGTTTTCATATCTCGCTCACTTTCTTACTATTTGCCACTTTCGTATATTTTATGCCAAGCGGGAAATAAGCTCCTGTTCCAAAAGCGCCACGCCCTTTATCCGTTCGTTTGCAATCGCGCTTTGGGCTTGTTCTTTGAGCGTTTCCACCGCTTCCTTTCGTTCTTCTCCCCCGAATACATAAGTGAACGCAAGAAGCACCCGCTTTGCCGTCGCGCTATCTCCTTGTAAAAAGTTTCGCGCGCATTTTCCGCTTTCTTCGGCTTTTTCACGGTCGTTTTGTAAGGTATAAATATACGCAAGCTCCGCGGCAAGCTTTTCCCGTTCTTCGCCCAGCAAATACGCTTGCGCGCAAACCAAACGATTTAAACAGTCCGACGCCCCGAGTATATCCCCTTTATCCAAATAGTACCGATAGCGCAAATCCAAAATTACCGCGTATAACGGCTCGTCTTCGGCAAGCTGGGGAAGATCAAAAAACCACTTTCTTTCAATATCCGAAAACCGTTCGCCCGCATATAACCGTCCTTGAATTTCCATTGCCGAAAGCATTGTTTTTTCCGCGTCGTAGCCCCTTTTCAAACCGATATAAACGAGCATATCCGTCTTTCCGCTTTCATAGTAGCAGGGCGCGATATTGAGAAGTACCAAATACCCCGCATACGGCAAAATCCCCCACAGGAAAAACTTATTAAAAATAAGTGCAAACGTGAGCACGAGTGCAAAAAACAGCCCACCAAGTATAAGACCACCGAGTGTATACGCCTTGGCGCGCTTTTGCATATTTCCACCGTTTTTAGGGATTACCTGCGTTTGATCGGAGGCAAAGGGCGAGGCAAACGTAAACCGCGTTTTCCCTGCCCGTTCGTAGATTTTAAAGCAAAAGAATTTTGCATACACCACGCGCATATGAAAAACGCAGGCAAAAAGTATGTGCCCCGTTTCGTGCACGATCGGTGCAAGCACGAACCCCAAAAAAAGCCCGACAAGGCAAGCAATCATTGCGCCCACGCCCGCTTTTTGTGCAAAGTAAAAGGCAAGCAAAAACCCCGTGGCAAGCAACAGCGTTACCAAAATCGCATAGATTGTCGAAGCGTTTTTCTTCATTGCATAAATCCTTTTTTCACCGCGTAGCCTTCGAGATTATCCCGATCGCTCACGATAAATTTTTCTATTTTCAGTGTGGAAGCAATTTGCGAGAGCAATACCGCCCCGCCCGTCAAAACGTCCGCTCGCCCTGCCATAACGCAGGGAAGCAAGGAAATTTCTTCCACCGTCAGGTCCAAAAGCTTGTCCGCGATGGCTCGCATTTCTATTGCGGAAATTTCCGTGCCGGTGATTTTCGCGGGATCGTAAACGGTTAACCCCGCCTTTATCGCCGCAAGCGTCGTTGCCGTACCGCCGATTGCGTGCACGAACTCTACGCCGTCCACCTGTCCAAATTCGTCGGCGAATTTTTTACAAGTTTCTTCTAAAAGTGCTCTATCCTGTCCGCAAATATCTTTCAATCGCACCACGCCGATATCCACGCTTTTTTTATAAACGATCGCGCCCTTTTGTTTGACCACGAGCTCGGTGCTTGCCCCGCCCACGTCGATTACCGCGCCGTCGGCGTTTCCAAGCGCACCCAAAATGCCAATCTCCGCTTCCGTTTCCCCTGCAATCACTTCCACCTTTAAATTACAAAGCTCTTGCACTCTTTCCACGAACTCTAAACCGTTTTCCGCACTGCGCACGGCGGCGGTGGCAAACGCATACACGCTTTCTGCACCTTCCGCTTTGGCGCGCGCAAAAAATTGCGCAACCGCTTTTGCCGAACGCTCGATTGCTTCCGTTTTCAAGCGTTTGGAAGACGCCAAGCCTTCGCCGATACGCGTGGTTTGCAAGGTTTTATATAAAACTTTTCCGTCCGCCACTGTCATTAGGCGAACGGAATTGGAGCCGATGTCAATCACGGCAAACTTTTTCATTATTTATTTTTTCCTTCTAAATCTTGGAGTTTAATGCTTTCCAGCCATTTATACAGTTCGCCCTCGTAGTAGGCTACGTCCGTTTCCGCTTCCGCGACCTGCTGTTCCAGCCGTGTGATCTCGTCTTTGATTTTCTTTTCGCGACGGGCGTTTACCCCGATTGTGATCCACTGATAAACCAAAACGCCAAGCAAAAAGACGAGCAACGCCGTGCCTGCCGCCACGAACGCCGTTATCAATTTTCTCATTTTTTCTTGCGTCATTTGCTTTTAACCTCTTTCGGGTTTTTCTTTGAAGTTTGGCTTTCTCAATCAGTTTCGTTATCTTATTATAGCATATATTTTGAAAAAACGCAACCACTTTATGCAAACTTTTTAAATATAATACAAGCCCGACGGCATACCCCACCCACATATAAATCCGCAAAGCGGGAAACCGCAGCACATACGCGCCAAGCGTGCAAAAGCACGCAAACGCCATAAAAAAGACCACGTCCACTACCGCGCCCACGGCTTTATTTTTTCCACGCGGACAGGAAAACAGCACGCGCACGAACGAGCAAGCGCTATATAACACCCCGCCAAGAAAGCCTATGCCTACGCATAAACAAAAGCAAAGAAATTGTCCTTTTGCGTCCATTTACCGAAACAGCTTTGAAGCAAAGCTTTTCCCGCCGTAGGATATACCCGAAACGCTCCCTTCCGCGGTAAACGTGCCGTTTGTTTTGGAAAAGCCCGTGATTTTCATACCCGTGCCCACCACGAACAGCTTTTCCCCGCCAAGCAGTTTCAAGACTATTTTCACCTGTGAAAAAGCCGCCACACTCTCCACACCGCTCACAGCGATGCTTTTTCGTTGTTCTATATTTACGCTATGGTTGTTACGTTCGTTTTCTTGCATACCTTATCTTATGCTTGAAAAAAACGGTTATGCTAATTTTTTGTAAATTTTTCCAAAAACGAGTGCTTTTCCCCGTCCGTTTTATATTCCGCGAGCGTGTCGAGTTGCACGTTGTGTATGCTTTGGAATATATTATTTTCCACGTTCGGGTTTTCTTCTTTGAGCTTTGCAATCCACTCTTTCACGCGTTTCCTTGCAGAAAACGTATCGTCGTCCCCGCCCGTCGTTTTTTGCGTGAACCTACACGCGCACGCAATAAAATCCAAGCCGTTATGCTCTTGCCAGCGCAAAATATCTTTTTCGAGCACGCAATAGAGCGGACGGATAAGTTCCATACCCGCAAAATTCGTGCTTTTTATGCGCGGAAGCATACCTTGCAGTTGCCCGCCGTAGAGCATACCCATCACCGTCGTTTCGATCACGTCGCTCTTATGATGCCCAAGCGCAATTTTATTGCAACCAAGCTCCTTTGCCTTTGCGTATAAATGCCCGCGGCGCATACGCGCGCAAAGATAACAGGGATTGTCCGCGCTCGCCGTTTCACTCGCCGCGAAAATATCGCTTTCAAACACCGTGATCGGCACTTGCATAAGCTTTGCGTTCTCTTCTATCTTTTGGCGATTGCGGGTATTATACCCGGGGTCCATTACCAAGAAAACCAAATCAAACGGCACTTCGCTATGTCTTTGCAATTGTTGCATAAGCTTGGCAAGGAGCATACTGTCTTTCCCGCCCGAAATGCAAACGGCAATCTTATCCCCCGCGGAAATGAGTTGGTATTTTTTTATCGCAAGCACAAACGGCGACCATAACTCCTTACGATAGGTAGTAATGATCGAGCGTTCGATTTGTTGATGTGTTTCAAGCACTTTCATAGCAAATGTATTGTAGCATAAATGCTCAAAAAATGCAACTATTCGTTTGACAAATGGTATAAGAAATATTATAATATAAACGATTTTACAAACGGAGAAAGAAAATGCTACAAACCTTTTTAGCGACCTTACAACCGCTACTCGTGCTTTTTTTATGTATTGCCGTGGGCTTTATCGCGCACAAGGGCAAGGTTTTGCCCGAAAACGCCGATAAAGTTATGGCAAAATTAGAGCTTTGGATATTTTGCCCTGCGTTAAGCTTGGCAACGCAAATCCGTTATTGCACGATCGACACAATCGCAACCAACGCCACGAATATGATTTTTGCTATTTTTTGCGTGGCAAGCTCTCTTGCCATCGCAATCCCCTTATCCAAACTGTTCGTGCGGGAAAATTGTTACGAACGCGGGGTATATCAATACGCGCTCGCTTTTGCCAATCTCGGTTATATGGGCGATCCGCTCGTACAGGCACTCTTCGGTGATGCGGTACTCGCGCTCTATAAACTCTTCACCCTGCCTTTGACCGTCGTCATCTACACTTGGGGTATCAACGTGCTCACGCCCAAAGAATACAAACGGGGCAACCCTATCAAAAGCATTTTCAATTTCCCTATGATATGTATGCTCATCGGTATGGCAATCGGGCTTTGCGGACTTGGCGGCGTGGGCGGATTTATGGATAGCAAACTGCCCTTCTTTATGAATACACTCGACACGTTAAAAGCTTGTATGGGACCTGTGGCAATGCTACTCGTCGGGTTTAAAGTGGCAAGCTACGACGTGGGCGCAATGCTGAAAAATAAAAAAATCTATATAGCCACGCTCTTACGGCTCGTCGTGCTCCCTGCTATTATCGTTGCGTTCGTGTTCGGCGTAAAAGAGTTGGGGAATCTGATTTTTAATCTCGACGTCAATAACAACGTACTCTTTCTCTTGTTCTTTGCCGTGGCAACTCCGCTTGGTATGAACACGGTGGTATTCCCCGAAGCCTACGGGGGCGATCCAAAAACGGGCGCGGCAATGGCAATGATCTCGCACACGCTGTGCGTTATCACGATTCCGCTTACGTTTGCGCTGATGAGCGCGATATTCGGCGTTCCTATTTGGGCATAAACTTACGCCGTCGCAAGAAAGCGACGGCGTTTTTTATTTTTGTTTAAATTGCATACGGAGCGTTTTTGTGCCAAAACGAAGCGTGACAAGGATAACGCCGTCTTTAATTGGAAACGTGCGTTTTATCGCGTTCCCATCTCCTGCTGAAAGACGTATTTCCTCTTTTTCACGGTCATAGCTATACTTGCCCGTTTCTTTGTTTTCTTTCCCGTCCTTTTTTGCATAGTATAAAACAAAGCTTTCGTCCGCTTTAAGCTCTAATCGCACGTGATCGAACTCGTCAAGCAAATCTTCTCCCGAAAGGGTGGCGTTTTCACACTCGTAAAAACCAAGGTGCGGGCAAGTGATATCTTTCAGCTCGCTTTTGATAGGCGTTAGCAAAGCAAACAAGGAAAACAGTCCTGCGAGCAAAGAACTTTTAAGAACGTGTTTTTTCATACCGTCAGTTTGTGTTTTTTGCTCGATTTTATACGCGAACGACGTTTCTTTTGCGGTGGCAACACCTTTTCGCTATTGAAAATAACCCCTGCAATAAAGCATATCATAAGCACGTATAGCCAAAGCAAAAACACGATAAGCGTACTCAGTGCCCCGTAGAGCTTGTCCATATTGCTAATTTTTAAATACATAGCAAAACCCGTAACGGCGATTGCCCACGCGCCGACCGTCAACAACGAACCGGATAAAAAGCGTTTGAGCGGTGCTTTATATGGGCATATATACGCATTTAAAAGTAATGCAAGCGCAAAGGCAAGCGCGGTTAAAAGCGCGTAGTCGGCAACGCGCTCCAAGGTCTTTGACAAAAATCGGGAAAATAAAAACGTACCCACCGCAAACAATACCACGAACGCAACAATGAGCAAAATAATAATAAACATAAGCGCAAGCGCGCCGATGCGTAGCCGTAAACCTTGGCGGGGACGGTAGTAATCGTAGATAATCTCCCCGCTTCGGCGCATTTGATAAAAGAGATTTGTAGAAGAATATAGCGTGGTGAAAACGAGAATAACCGACGCGCCCGTCGTGGCGTTCGCCGCTTCTTCACGGATATAGTCAAGTACCCCGCGCACGGAGCTGAACACGGACAAGTGGAATACCTGCTCGGTATCAATCGGCAATTTCCCAAGCAAAAGCGATAACCAAAAGGTTAAAGGGACTATGGAAGTTATGAGAAAAAACACGAGCGTGCCCGCAAGCGTCGTGTACTTTTTTAAGGACAATATTTCATATTTTTTCTTTAAAAACAAATAGAATTTTTTAATCCGTTCCACCCTTTTAGTATAGCCGATTTTACTATTTTCAAACGGTAAAAAATCAAGACGGCGAAAATATTTCGCCGTCTTTCTCGTATCAGTCGCTACAACCGCACGAACAACCTCTCGTGCTGCGGGCACAACGCCCGAATCCACTGTAGGGATAACTATTTTCATAGTTATACCCACACGAGCAACCGCTCGTCGATGCGTTGGAGGTATTGTTTTGCGCGGAAGTGTTGTTATAGTTATAATAACAATTCGAGCCACCCCGCACGATAATATTACCACAGCAATCGCGGCAAATTTGCAATACGTTCCAGCCGCAGTTATAGAAAGTGGAGTTATTAGAATTCGTCGTAGATACAAAACACATAGTACGTCAAACCTCTTGTGTGATTTTTAGGGGAAATCCCATACTTCATACTATGCAACCTGCCCGTGGCGTTGTGCCACGGGCAGGAATTTTTATTTTATTATTCCCATTCAATCGTTCCGCTGGGTTTCGGGGTAAGGTCGTAGAGCACGCGGTTTACGTTCTCCACTTCCGTGGTGATACGCGCCGTAATCTTCTTCAACAGCTCGTAGGGTACTTCTTCAATCGTTGCCGACATTGCATCTACCGTGTTCACCGCACGGATAATCACGGGATACGCATACGTGCGCTTACCGTCTTTTACACCAACCGATCTAAAATCGGGTACTGCCGTGAAATATTGCCAAACCGTTGCGTTCAAGCCCGCGTTTGCAAATTCTTCACGAAGGATTGCGTCCGATTCTCTCACCGCTTCTAATCTATCGCGCGTGATTGCACCCAAACAGCGTACGCCAAGCCCAGGACCGGGGAAGGGTTGGCGGTATACCATATTATCAGGCAAGCCCAACGCACTACCCACCGTGCGCACTTCGTCTTTATACAAGAATTTTAAAGGCTCTACCAGCTCGAATTGCATATCTTCGGGAAGTCCGCCCACGTTATGGTGTGCTTTCACGCCGTCGCTTTCGATAATATCGGGATAAATCGTGCCTTGCGCCAAGAACTCGATACCTTCTTGTTTTCTCGCTTCCTCTTCAAACACGCGGATAAATTCCGCACCGATAATTTTGCGTTTCTTTTCGGGTTCTTCCACGCCGTCAAGCTTACCAAGGAAGCGATCAATCGCGTCTACGTAAACGAGATTTGCATCCATTTGATTTCTAAACACTTCCACAACTTCTTCGGGTTCACCCTTTCTCAAAAGCCCGTGATTTACGTGCACGCAAACAAGTTGCTTGCCGATTGCCTTAATCAAAAGCGCCGCCACAACGGAAGAATCCACTCCGCCCGACAATGCCAAAAGCACTTTCTTGTTACCCACTTGCGCTTGAATTTCTTTCACTTGCTCTGCGATAAACTCGTCGGCAAGTGCTTTGGTGTTAATACGCGCCATCGTTTCGGGACGTACGTTGTTACTCATATATCTATTTCTCCTTGAAAAAAATTTTTATAATTGCGCCTTGATTGCATCCAGCAATTCGTCATAGCTTTCAAACGCGGGCAAATCGGGGTTATCCGCCTTGATTTTATCCGTACTCTTGAACAAAAATCCCGCTTTGCTGGCTCTAATCATAGCAAGGTCGTTATAACTATCCCCTGCTGCCACCGTTTCATAGCCCATTGCGTGCAACGCTTTCACCGTCGTATATTTCGACTTTTCCACGCGCATTTTATAGCCCGTGATTTCGCCGTTTTCCGCAACTTCCAGCGTGTTGCAAAGTAACGTGGGATAGCCAAGCTTTTTCATAAGCGGCATACCAAACTGCGTGAACGTGTCGCTCACGATCATTACTTGGGTGAGTGAGCGAAGCTCGTCCAAAAACGCTTTCGCGCCGTCCATAGGCTCGATTTTTTCAATAATTTCGCGAATTTCTTTGAGCCCCAAGCCGTGTTCTTTCAAAACACCCAAACGCCATTTCATAAGCTTATCATAATCAGGCTCGTCGCGCGTGGTTCTCGAAAGCTCGGGGATTCCGCTTGCCTTGGCAAACGCGATCCAAATTTCAGGCACGAGCACGCCTTCTAAATCCAAACATACAACCGTCATAATCTCTTCCTTTTAGTGCATCGAATAATTCGGTGCTTCTTTACTGATTGAAATATCGTGGGGGTGGCTTTCTACCAAGCTCGCGTTGGTAATACGTACGAATTGAGAACCTGTGCGAAGCGCTTCGATCGTGGCTTTACCGCAGTAACCCATACCCGAACGCAATCCGCCTTTCATTTGATAAATCACGTCCGCTACACTGCCACGATAAGGCACTCTGCCTTCAACGCCTTCGGGAACGAATTTCTTCGTGCCCTCTTGGAAATATCTATCCGAGCTACCCTTTGCCATTGCGCCGAGCGAGCCCATACCTCTATACACTTTATAGCTTCTGCCTTGATAGAGTTCCACTTCGCCGGGGCTTTCGAGCGTGCCGGCAAGGAGCGAACCGACCATTACCGCGCTTGCGCCTGCGGCGAGTGCTTTCACGATATCTCCGCTATACTTGATACCGCCGTCCGCGATAATTCTCTTGCCAAGCTTATCCGCCATTTCCGCGCAGTCCATAACCGCCGTAAGCTGGGGTACACCGATACCCGCAACGATACGCGTGGTGCAAATAGAACCAGGACCGATACCCACTTTCACAACGTCCGCACCCGCTTTAATAAGCGCTTCGGTTGCCGCCGCCGTTGCCACGTTGCCCGCGATAATGGTAATACCGGGGAATTTCGCACGGATTTCTTCCACTTTCTTAATAACGCCTGCCGAATGTCCGTGCGCCGTATCGATCGCGATCACGTCCGCGCGCGCTTCCACGAGCGCCGCAATTCTCTCCATCGTATTCGCCGCCGTACCTACCGCCGCACCTACGAGCAATCTGCCGTTTTCGTCGCGAGCAGAGTTGGGATATTGAATGGATTTTTCAATGTCTTTGATCGTGATAAGACCTTTCAAATTATATTCTTCGTCTACGATCGGCAATTTTTCAATACGGTTTGCGCCAAGGATTTTTTGCGCCTGTTCCAAAGTCGTGCCCACGGGCGCGGTAACCAGCCCGTCTTTGGTCATAATGTTGGAAATAGGCTGTTCATAGTTGCTTTCAAAACGCAAATCACGGTTGGTCAAAATACCCACGAGCTTGCCGTTTTTCGTGATAGGTACACCGCTAATGCGGTATTTTTCCATAAGAGCCAACGCATCTTTCACGAGATTATCAGGCGCAAGGAAGAACGGATCGGTGATAACGCCGTGTTCGCTACGCTTTACCTTGTCCACGTGCGACGCCTGTTCTTCAATGGACATATTCTTGTGGATAATACCAATACCACCCTCACGCGCCATAGCGATTGCCATACGGCTTTCGGTAACCGTATCCATCGCCGCACTCATCAAAGGCAAATTCAACTTGATTTTGTCGGTAAGCTGGGTTTTTAAACACACCTCGTTGGGCAACACGTTCGACTCTTGGGGAATCAATAAAACGTCGTCAAAAGTCAAGCCTTCCTTTACAATTTTGCTACTCATAGATTTATCTCCTTGTCTAAAAGATTGATTTTCTTTGGTTT
>JAZOPU010000068.1:0-3795 GCA_045655705.1 Candidatus Scatosoma sp. | reverse complement strand
GATTGTAAACGGCATATCCTTTGCCCCCGAAAGGCGGATATAATAAGTATATCTCATATTATTTACCGTCGTAAAGCTTACGCTTGTCGTGCCCGATTTTACCACTTCATTATCATAAATGATTTCTATTAGGCAATTTTCGTTTGTGCTTGTTACGGTGTACTGTGTTTTTTCCGATAAACCGTTTAATTCGTAGTAGGTTTGTTCCGTTTCACTATCCACGTACGCCGTAGTGCTCAATCCCACGTAGGCGTAGATCGCGTTTCCCGTACTCGTACCAAGCTTGCCAGCCTTCCATTTTTCGGCATCAAATGACGGGTTTTTAACTATTGCACTACCAAGCCAGTCGTTTTCGTAATACTTGGACGGGGCGTGTCCAAGCTCGGTCAAAACCCCGTGCCAATCCGTGCCGTCGTATTCAAGCGTGGTGCGATAAATGGGATACACTTCCGTTCCGATTGGAATTTTAAGGTCGTTTTGAGAATTTCCAAGCTCCACGCTCGTGGTATATACGTAACGGACCTTTGCATTTTTTTTCGGGAAATATATCAAAAAGTTGAGTCCTTTTGCTTCCAACCCGAAAAGCTTTTCAATATCCGCGTCGTCGCGAACGTCCATGCTCCCAAACGTATCCCAACCATACAAGCCAAAAATACCAGAAGTTTTTCTATCAATGATTTGTTCTTCCAAATAAGAATCATTATCGTTTAAATCTTCAATAATATTATCCAACAAATATTTATGGTTTTCGCCTTCACCGCCGTGCGTTTCCGTCGAGCCTTCCCAATAAAAGGCTTTCACTTCGATTTGCGCAGTTTTTTCTTGCCTTATCACAGGGGCTTCCGCATATGTCCAACTTGCGCTTACCCCCGCCACGCTTGCTACTGTAGTTAGGCACAATACGCCCAAAAGGATTTTAGAAAACAGTTTCATTTTTCGCCACCCCCTTTCCCGTTCGGATCGTGATACACGGGGTAGAGATAGATGGGCGCACCCCAAATCGGGGGCAAGACTTGCGTGCTGTTTTCCGCGTTTTCCACGCTGTTTACCTGCGCTATCGCTTTGCCTTTTGCTTTCAACACCGAAAGCGGATTTGCACCGCTTAACAGCGCAAAGCGTTCGGCTTTGGCTTTTTCTATTTGCTTTTCAAGAATGGGCGTTGCCACGATCGCCACCACGATCAAAATCATGCACATCCAACCTGCGGGCGATTGCAAAAAGGTTACGAAACTGCCGATATACGGTATGCGTTTTCCGCGGTAGATTGCTTGTATTTGATTATAGTGCACGGGGAAACGGTCGGGCGTTTCTACCGCGTCGCCCTGTAAAAGGAAATAACGCTCGTCGGGGTGTCTTTCGTTCGGTTCTTCAATGCCTACGATACGGTGCACGAGCAATACTTCGTCCACTTCGTACACGACGATATCATAAAGCTGTAAATCTTCTTCCTTGGGTGCTTTATAAGTGAAAATAATATCAAACGTTTGAAATTGATCGTTTAGATTATTTTCGATAAGATAGGTATTTTTCTCGTGCTTTTTAGCCATGGAAGCACTATTTACCACTTTAAGCGTGGGAATATTGTCGAAATATTTGTTTTGTTGGATATTTACGTATACAGAGAAAGCAAAAGCAACCGCAAAAATAACAGTGCAAAGCACGGATACGATACAATCGACCGCTCCGCATTTGCGCTTTTTTCCTTGCGCCTTTTCGTATTCTCTTTTAATTTTTTCGTCTTCTACACCGTGCCGTATCAAGCGCAAGGTCATTTTTGTAAAAAGCGTAATTACAAAAATGGACAACCCCGCAAGTAAGGCATACACGATTAAGCAAACGATTAAAATATACGTTTCGTATCCCATATTTAAGAAAGAAAACTTTTCCCCACAGCTATACCGTGGGGAAATAGTTGTTTTCTATTTATGTAATTTTTTATGCGTTTCCGTTTTGTGTGGTGGTTACTTGATGCATATGTACCGTGGTCGTAAGACCTTCGATGATATTGAAGAAGTCGTCGTGCACACTCGAACTATCCAAGATAATGCCTTCTTTTAATTTAAACAAATCTGCAAGGTCGGTTGCTTCATATACATACTCAAAGCGTTTATCCGTCTCATCCCACGCCCACTTAACGTTATTTTCCGTGTTAAGGTTATCGTCGCCAAAACCGAAAGTAAGTGAATGGTCCTTAAACGTGAAAATATTCTCTTCTCCCCATTTCATAGTGTCCATTGCTTTTGACGTAGAGAAATACACGTTCGTCAAAATACCATATTGCCTAATGTCGTCGGATACTTGTGCCGCAGGTTTAAAAGACACTGTGATGGACCCTTTTGCAACCAAAACAGCTTCGTGTTGATGGTATACGTTGGTTTTATCCATCTCAGAATTGGTATTACTCGGACGGGGTTTTCCCGTAAATCCAAGGGCTTGCGCCGAATCAATCGTAATTGCAAAATCGTTGAATTCCACTTCATACGTACCGTATGCCGTTGTATCCGTAGATACCCCTGCAAGAGCAATCACTGTTTCATCCGAATGGTAATTCGCAATGTTCGTTTCCGCGTACGTCCACGTTGCATACACACCACCAACGGTAAGACACGTTAATCCTGCCATTAAAATACTTAATTTTTTCATTTTTGGTTTTCCTCCAAATATAATTTTTCTTTTAATCTTTT
The DNA here is from genome assembly GCA_045655705.1 of Candidatus Scatosoma sp. Taxonomy (GTDB): domain Bacteria; phylum Bacillota; class Clostridia; order Christensenellales; family Borkfalkiaceae; genus Scatosoma. The sequence continues at coordinate 1,111 of JAZOPU010000068.1, read as the reverse complement.
TTATTTGTTTGGTAAAACAAATAGCCCCCGCGGGGGCTGAAAAATTTTTTTCGCTTCCCCTGCGTAAGGCTATTATAACACATATTTTTGCACTTTTCAATTGTTTTTTTATGATTTTTTTAAAATTTTTTATTTCATATTGAAAAATGCTTTGCTGGACGAGAGTAAATTTTCGTCGAGCGCGTAGTCTAAACCGCGTTTTATAATACCAAAACCACATTCTTTCGCCGTTTCGTATAAGTCCGTGCCGTCGTAGCCGACGAATTTATCGCTCGTGGCTTCTAAAAGGCGTTTGGCTTCGGGCGTAAAGCGCGAAGTCGTGATAAACATTCCACGACAATGCTGTTTTTTGTCCTTCGCTTGTCTACACACGCATGCGCCGATAAATTGTTGCAGTAGCGTTTCCCCCACTACCCACAGTTTTTCGTCGCCTTTGCTCGGGTCCCAGTTCTTCGCCTGTATGTAGATCGTCTCTTTAAAGCCCAATCTATCCGTCACCTCGATCTCGCCGTCAATACCCCCGTCGTGATCACCGCCCGTAATCTTTAAGCTTTCCAATCTCCTGCCGTTCATTCTGGAATATTTTTCCAACAAATACACGCAATAATATTCAAAATATTCCCCGCCCAAACGGTGCAAGCGCGCCAAAAACGCTTCTTGCAATCTCTCGTCCGCCGTTTTGGGTTTTTGCGTGCGTACGATTTTTACGCTTTTGCTTTGCACGGGCGCGGGTTGGGGCGCGGGTGCGGGTTTATTTTGTGCGGGCGCGGGAGCAGATACGGGCGTTTCTTCCTTTTTCTCGTCTGCTTTTATTTCGGGTTTTATCTCCGCTTTCTTGCCCGTGCCAAGCAAAAAGCTCATATCCATAAGCTCGTGCTTTTCTTCTTGTACCTTTTCTTCTTGCTTAATTTCTTGGATTTGTTCGGCGGGTTCTTGCGGTTTTTTTGCTTTGATGCGCTTTGCCTTAGGTTTTTCTTCTTTCACAGGCTCGGGCGCGGTTTCAGGCGAGGTAGGCGCGGTGGGCGCGATCGGTTGCAACGGCGGAGTGGGCAACGGCTCGATTTTCTTTTTCGTGCGTTTTGCCTTGGGTTTTTCTTCTTGGTTTTCTTCT
>JAZOPU010000067.1:0-17232 GCA_045655705.1 Candidatus Scatosoma sp. | reverse complement strand
AGTCCGAATAAAACGGTCGTGGGCGGTATCGGCGGGCTTATCGGCGGTATGCTGGGTGCAGGGATTATGTATTTTGCGTATAACGCGATCGTTGTGGGCGAGTTTATCAATATGCAAATTTGGTTGCCTACGTATCTTGCCATCGGATTTTTGGCGGCGGCGGCAACGGAGTTTGGGGATCTCGTGGAAAGCTGCATCAAACGCAAAGTGGGCGTGAAAGATATGGGCAAAATTATGCCCGGGCACGGCGGTATTCTCGACCGTATCGACGGTACGCTTTTTGCTTGCCTTGCCGTGTATATCGCGTTTGCCTTTATTCGATTGATAGCCTGATGTGAATTAAACCCTACAAGGTTTTAGAGGCAAAAAAAGCCTTATACTTCGTCAATCTCGCTTATCATACGTCGGTATGATTGCGCTCCATTTTCTCGTCTAATTTCTTTTTTTGCTCTCTAAAACTGCTACGCACCTAAAAAGCGTATTTTTTAGATGTTTTTGGCGCGATTGTGCGCCGACGTATCCACATACTTCAAGCACGATTGCGTCGAAAAGAGCAAAAAAGACGCTTTTAGGCTTGTTGCGGCTCAATTCGCATCAGGCTACTATAGGAATATTATGAAAACTATATCACTTATTGGCTCAACGGGTTCGATCGGAACGCAGGTTTGTTCGGTCGTGCGCCGTCATAGCGACAAATTTAAATTAGAAAGTCTCGTCGCCAACACTTCGGCGGAGACTTTTTTGCGCCAAGTGCAGGAATTTAAACCCAAATACGCCGTACTCGTAGACGAAACGGCGGGAAAAAAAATTGCAAACCAAATTCCCGCAGGCGTAAAATTTTCGTGCGGGGAACAAGCGGCGCTTGACGCGATAAGTTACGGCGACGTTGCTTTTATTGCGGCAACGGGGTTTGCGGGGCTTAAATATTCGCTCAAAGCAATCGAAGAAAAAAAGCCGATTGCGCTGGCTAATAAGGAAACGCTGGTGTGCGGCGGCGAGCTCGTTATGAGCCAAATTAGGCGAGCAGGTATGGATCTAATGCCCGTGGATAGCGAACATTCCGCGCTTTGGCAGGCGTTGCATTTTAATGCAAACGCACCTTTTCGGCGACTTATTTTGACGGCGAGCGGTGGACCTTTTTACGGCTGGGATAAAGACCGCTTGAAAACGGTTACGGCAAAGGACGCGCTCAAACACCCCACTTGGAGTATGGGAGCGAAGATTACGATTGATAGTGCCACACTGCTTAATAAAGGCTTTGAAGTGATAGAAGCAAGGTGGCTATACGACGCGCCCCTGTCTAAAATCGACACGGTGGTGCAACCGACGAGTATTATCCATTCGATGGTGGAATTTGAAGACTGTGGCGTGCTTGCGCAAATGAGTTATCCCACGATGGAATTACCCATTCAGCTTGCGCTCACCTATCCAAATCGGCTTTCGTGTGATTTGAAGCCGTTAAATTTTGCCGAGCTTGGTAAAATTGAATTTTTGCCTTTAAACCGCGGAGATTTCCCTTGTTTTGATTTGGCTTTGCAGGCGTTAGAGCTGGGCGATAATTATCCTTGCGCACTCAACGCGGCGGGGGAAATTGCGGTGGGCGCGTTTTTACAGGGACGCATAGGCTTTCTTTCGATTGCGGACACTATTTATAAAACGCTTGCAAAAATGGAACGGTTGCAAGTGGAAAACTACGAAGTATTAAAAGAAACGGACACGCGTGCGCGTGCGATTGCGAGAGAGATTTGCATGCAAAGGGGTTGATAGATTGGGTAGCGTAGATAATATTTTGGCTTTTACGGACGTGATGAAAAGTATCGGCGGGGTAGTGCTTGCCGTTGTGATTTTGCTCGTTATGGTAACCGTACACGAGTTCGGGCATTACGTGGCGGGAAAAATTCTCGGCTTTAAAATCAACGAGTTCGCCGTGGGATTTGGTCCTGCGTTGCTCAAAAAACGCAGTAAAAAAACAGGCGAGCTGTTTGCTCTTCGCGTTATTCCCTTGGGCGGATATTGCGCCTTCGACGGCGAAGACGAATACGAAGAAGAAAAGGACGAACCGTTTGAAGAAACAAACAAAGACAGCGAATATCCCGAGCCAAAGGGCGAACGCTTTAACGACCAACCGCCTTGGAAACGCATTATCGTTTTAATTGCGGGCGCGGCGATGAATTATATTTTAGCGGTGTTTTTGATTATTTTAATGTTCGCGTGCGTGGGTAGACCTGTGTATAAAACGGTGGTGGAACGCCCCGAAGAACCCGCTTCGGCGGTGGCGGTTGCGAGCGAAAACGGCTTGCAAACGGGTGATATCATTTTAAAAATCGAAGATAAAAACGTGTACCTTATCACCGATTATATTGATATATTAGACGAGAAAAAAGCAGGCGATAGCGTGGAGTTCACCGTGCTTCGGGGAAACGAAGAACAAACGGTTTCCATAATGCTTGCGACGGACGCGGATTTTGAAAATATGTCGGATACGCAAACGCTCCTGGAAAGTATGGGAATATACGGACTATATACGGTAACCGTCAAACAGGGATTTTTTCAAACAATCGGTAATTCCTTTGCGTATTCCGTCAAGATTGGCGGAACGGTGCTTCGATCCTTGGGCGAACTGCTGACGGGGAAACTCGGAATAAAAGCCATGGGTGGTCCTGTTACGACGATTAAGGTTACCTCCCAAGCGGCATCAAGCGGACTTTTATCCTTTTTGAATATCGCCGCGTTTATCGGTGTAAATCTTGCCGTGTTTAACCTTTTGCCCATTCCTGCTCTTGATGGCTGTAAAGTGATTTTTTGCTTGATTGAGTGGATACGCAAAAAGCCCGTCAACCGCAAGGTGGAAACGATTATCCATCTCGTTGGGATTATCTTCCTGTTCGCGTTTGCGATTTTGGTGGATATTTTACAATTATTTTAAAAAAAAGTTACACCTGTCAAGTATTTTTGCTTGACAGGATTGTTTTTATAGGGTATAATAAGTAGGCAAAAGGTGGAGGAGATATGAAAAACGACGATTTGCGGTTTATGCGATTGTGGGATTTATATTCCCCGCTACTTACTAGCACGCAAAAGGAAATCACCGATTTATATTTTAACTACGATTTGTCTTTGGGGGAGATAGCCGAGCAAAAGGGCGTATCGCGCCAAAGCGTGAGTGATTGTTTAAAAAAATGCCGAAAGCAACTCGAAGACTATGAAAGTAAGCTCGGGTTTCAAAAAACGGTGGACGAAATGCAAACGCGCATTGACAAGCTTCTTGCGATCGTGCAAAGATAAAGGGGTTTTATGGCTTTATTTGGTTCATTATCCGAAAGATTAAATCATATATTTTCCAAGCTCACTAAGCGCGGTAAACTTACGGAGCTTGAAATCCGCACGGCAATGCGTGAAGTACGCGTGGCACTTTTGGAAGCGGACGTAAATCTTAAAGTTGCCAAGCAATTTATCGCGGACGTTTCGGAAAAAGCGGTGGGGCAAGAAATTTTGTCCTCGCTCAATCCCGCGCAACAGGTAATCAAGATCGTCAATGAAGAGCTGATAAATTTAATGGGCTCGAAGAACGCGAAGATTGAAGTTTCGCCAAAGCTTCCCACGGTGATTATGATGTGCGGTTTGCAAGGCGCAGGTAAGACCACGCTTTGCGGAAAGCTTGCCATTCAACTGAAAAAGCAGGGTAAAAAGCCCTTGCTCGTGGCGGGGGATATCTACCGCCCTGCGGCGATTACTCAGCTTCAAGTGGTGGGCAAGAACGCACAGGTGGAAGTGTTTGAAAAGGGTACGCAAAACCCTGTGAAAACGGCAAAGCAAGCGATTGAATATGCGCGGAGCATGAATTACGATACGGTGATCTTGGACACGGCGGGGCGTTTGCAAATTGACGACGCGCTTATGCAAGAGCTGGAAAATATCAAAAAAGAAGTGGAAGTCACGGAAACGCTTTTAATCGTGGACGCAATGACAGGGCAAGAAGCGGTGAACGTAGCGCAAACGTTCAACGAACGCTTAGAAGTTACGGGCGTAATCCTTACCAAGCTCGACGGCGATACGCGCGGCGGTGCGTGTTTGTCTATCAAAGCGGTAACGGGTAAGCCGATTAAGTTTATCGGTGTGGGCGAAAAGCTGACGGATTTAGAGCCTTTTTATCCGGATAGAATGGCTTCGAGAATACTGGGTATGGGCGACGTGCTGTCGTTGATTGAAAAGGCGCAACAGGCAATCACGGAAGAAGACGCCAAGAAGATGCAACAAAAAATGCTTGCAAATTCGTTCACGCTCACCGATTATTTAGAGCAGTTTTCAATGATGAAGAAAATGGGCGGTGCAAGCGCAATGCTTTCCATGCTCCCTGGGGCGGGAAAACTCAAAGTCAACGAAAGCGACATTGACGAAAAGAAAATCGAACGCACGAAAGCAATTATCCTTTCTATGACGAAAGCGGAACGCGACAATCCCGCGATTATCGACAGCAAGAGAAAACGCCGAATTTCGGCAGGTTCGGGCACGAGCGTACAGGAAGTCAATCAACTGCTCAAACAGTTCGACCAAACCAAACAGCTTATGAAGCAGTTGAAAGGCGGACGGGGTAAGTTCCGTTTACCCTTCTAACGACGTATATACGTCGCAATACTGCGTTGCACTTGCGTTTTCCCTTGCTCGTTTACGCAAAGTAAACTCCCGTCGGGAAATCCGCGTGCGCCTTGTCTTGCTCGTATCTACGCCGTTAAGATTAAACTAACATCAAATTAAAAACAAATAAATTTTTATATACTTTGGAGGTATACTATTATGGTAAAAATGAGACTTTTCAGAATGGGCGACAAAAAGAACCCTATCTATCGTATGGTCGTTGTAGACAGCAGAAAGGCTGCTACGGGCGAATACATTGACTGCGTTGGTCATTACAGACCTACCTGCGATCCCGTTGAACTTACGGTAGACGTGGCAAAAGCGCAAGATTGGCTTGCAAAAGGCGTACAGCCCACGGAAACGGTGAAGAACTTGCTCGTGAAAGCAGGCGCTATGGAACAAAGCAAGAAATTAAGCCCGTCCAAAACGAAAGGTAAGAAGTCCGACAAATAAGGAGCATAGATATGTTGGAACTTATCAAATATATCGTCGAGCAGTTTGCCGAAGATAAGGAAAACGTCGAATACGCTGTCGAAGAAAAAGACCGCGTGATCGAAGTTACTATCACGCTTTCGCCCTCGGATATGGGGAAAGTGATCGGCAAGCAAGGCAAGATCGCAAAAGCAATGCGCACGATCGTGCGCGCGGCTACGCCCGCAAGCTCTAAACGCTACGCCATTGAAATTCGCGAGCGCGGCGGAGAGAGCGTTGACGCGGAATAAACGTTTTTTAAGCGCGAATAAGGCTTTCGGAATAGAAAGCCTTTTTTGCCTTATCATCAAAGGATAAAAGTATGCAAGAGCGTTTGATTATCGGACAAGTATTAAAACCGCAAGGGATTAGGGGAGAGCTCAAAATCAAAACTTTCACCGATTTTCCCGAGGACGTGAAAGCGTTCAAAACGGTGTATATCGACGATACGCCGTATAAAATTTTATCGTTCCGCGTTGGAAACGACGGTGCGGCTTACGTGGGGCTTCGGGGCATACCCGATCGCAACGCGGCGGAGCTGTTTCGCGGAAAACTGCTCCACGGCGAGCGCGACGACGCGCCTGCGCTCGAAGAGGGCAGGTATTATATCGTGGATATTTTGGGGCTTTCTTGCGAGAGTGAAACAGGCGAAGTTTTGGGCAAAGTTATTGATATTCAAAACCTTGCTTCGGACGTATACACGATAGAAAAAGCAGGGAAAAAGATACTTTTCCCTGCCGTGAAAAACGTCATTAAACGCGTAGATTTTGAAAATGGAAAACTGATCGTCGATAAAGATATCTTTGATCAAATTTCCGTCGATTGAGATTTTTTGGGACGCATATATTTTACGAGCTTGTCAAGTACGCCCGTTTTGCAAAGCGTGATCAAAACCGCCGTGGCAATGATCGCGTCTGCGGGCACGTAGATACATTGATAAATGAGCGAGTAAATGAACGCGTTGCCCATTGCCCAGTCGGGGAAGCTTACCCAAACGGAGTCCTGCGCAAAGAAAATCATTCCCGAAAGCAGGTGGGAGAGAAAACGCATAGAGAAAACGGCGATACAGCCAAGTGCTATGGGCAAACAACCCTTTTCCCTGCGGGGTATTTTGGAAAAGAGCCCCATAAGCCCTACGCTCATAAACGCGAGCAAATAATCAAAAACGAACGTTGCGGGCGTTAAGATATACGGGTCTTCGATAAAGTTCAAAAGTCCGTGCACAAGCCCGATCAAAAGTCCGTCGGCAAAGCCGTAGACGTAGGCGAAAAGCAGGATAGGCACGAACGAGGCGAGCGTTACCGAACCGCCGTATTGCACGGGCGAAAATTTGATAACGGCAAGGGTGAAAGACATGGAAACGCAAATGCCCGCAAAGGCGATTTTTTTCGCGTCCCATTTTTTGCCGTTACGCAAAAAGCCGATGAGCGCTACCAGCGCAAGGACGAGTACTACGCCGACAATAGATATCCATTTGACGACGGAAGTGGTTTGCTCGGAAACTTCGAGCAGGGAATAAAGAAACATAAAACCTCCTTATCCGTCGCTTGCGTTTATAAAAAAATGCCCCGTGCTATACGAAAATAGCCGTGGCAAAAAAACGGTACATCTCTCGCTCTGGTATTACCCAGCCGATTCCAATGGTATAATCTCAGCTTGTTACAGCACCCACGACGGAATTATTAAATTTAGTAAAATTATTATACTACATAAATATTCGTTTGTCAAACGATTTGGAGAAAAAATGCGCTACGATTTTTACGCCTATATGGACAGAATGAAATATATCAAGCGTTGGCAGCTTATGCGTTCCACGCGCGAAGAAAACATTATGGAGCACTCGCAATGCGTAACTATACTTGCGCACGCGCTTGCGGTGATTAAAAACGAAGAATTTGGCGGAAACGTCGATATTTTAAAAACCGTGCTCTATGCAACCTACCACGAAACGGGGGAAGTCATGACGGGCGATTTGCCAACGCCCATTAAATATTATAATCAGGATTTACACGGCGCATATAAGGAATTGGAAAAAAGCGCTTGCGAAAAAATCGTTTCCACCCTGCCTAAAAAAATGCAGGGCGCAATTTCGCCGTACGTTTTGGCGGACGAGAACAGCGAAGAATATAAAATCGTAAAAGCTGCGGATAGGCTCGCGGCGTACGTGAAATGCTTGGAAGAATTAAAATGCGGGAATAGCGAGTTTGCCAAAGCAAAAAAGAGCATTGAAAAGGACTTGCATGCAAGAAAAATGCCCGAAGTGGAATATTTCTTTGAGAATTTTATCCCTTCGTACTGCTTAACACTCGACGAGCTGGAAGGATTGTAAAGTGAAGTAGCGACTTTGTCGCAGTGAAATTTGCCCCTTTGGGACAAGTTGTGGAAATATTACAATAACTTTTTGCGAAGCAAAAAATTTCACTTGTGCGTAGCGCAAACTTCACTACACAGTAACTTCACTTTTCACGAAGTGAAAAACTTCACTGAAAACAACGTGTTTTCTTTCACGTAGTTTTCAAAAACTCTTTAAGAGCTGAACAAAAACAAGTTGTATAATAAATTATGGCAAAATCGCGTACAATAAAAAATAGGCGAGTTTGCGGAGGATAGTATGATTGGTAAAGGAAAACGGATAATTAGCGTGCTGTGCGGGGCAATGCTGGCGTTTGGCACGATAGGGCTTGCTTCTTGTAATAAAGCGATAACCGCTTATGAAATTGCCGTGCAAAACGGGTTTCAGGGCACGGAAGAGCAGTGGCTTGAAAGCTTGCACGGCGACAACGGCAACGACGGCGCGGATTTTGATATCTACGACGCGTATGAAAACGCCAAAGCAAAGGACGGTTTTGAAGGCTCGTTTGAAGAATTTTTAAAGCAATATTTGTCCGTTTCTATCAGCGAAGACAATGACACGAAAGCGATTGCAAACGCCACTTCGTCTATCGTGGGCATTTGCGCGGGCTTTACCAAAACGGAAATAGGCAATAGCGCTTTGGATAAAAAACTCGTTCCGTCGGCTTCGGCGGGTAGCGGTGTTATTTATAAGATCAACGAAAACGCAAAGAATGCCTATATCATCACCAACTATCACGTTTTATATAACAAGGACGCGGACGAAAAAATTTCCGATTGCGTCTACGTATACCCTTACGGCGCACTCAATGGGTTTACAACGGAGTATAGAACGGATAAAAACACGAACGGCGTGGGTAACGGCGTTTTAGATAGTGGCGAACAAATGGGCGATATGTACGGCGGGGGTATCAAAGCTCGCTTTATCGGCGGGGCAATGGAATATGATATTGCCGTTTTGGAAACGTATTCAAACGATTATTTTGGAGCAAATACAACGGCGAACGAAGCGGATATTTTATCTTCGGAGCTTGTAACGGTGGGCGAAAAAACGTTTGCGATCGGGAATGCCAACGGCGAAGGAATTTCCGCGACGAGCGGAATATTGTCGGTGGAAAGCGAGTATATCACAATGACTTCTCCCGACACTACGCGTGCGATTCGTTACCGTGTTATGCGCACGGACGCGGCGATCAATCACGGCAATTCGGGAGGCGGACTGTTCAACGCTAACGGGAAATTGATTGGTATCACCAACGCCAAAAACGTAGAAGACGAAACGGACAATATGGGTTATGCCTTGCCGATTACGCAAGTGAAATACGTGGTGGATAATATTTTGGATAACAAAGCGGATAAGTGCGTTTTGCGCGCTACGCTGGGTATTCAAACGCAAATCAAAAGTTCAAGCGGAAAAATCGTGGACGGGAAATACGTCATTGAAGAAGAATTCCAAATAACCGATTATGCTATCCCCAACACCGCCGCGGCATATGGCAAGCTTTTTGCTGGCGACGTGATACAAACGATTAAAATTGTGGATAAGGACGGGAACGTGAAAACGGACACGACCAAGCTCACAAGAAGTTATCAGCTCGTGGATCTTTGTTTGACGGTACGCAAAGGTGATAAGGTTACCTTGGGCATCAAAGGCAAAAACGACGTAGTGATTGAATTTAATAAAGACGAGTATTTTGTAAAATACGCTTAATAGTAAGAAGTGCTATGAAATTAGAAGAATGGATTGAAAAACTGAAAAAGGACGGAGATTTACTCTCGGTTGCCAAACAAATACCGCTGGGGGAAAACGCGAGCGGGGAAACGGTGTTTTCGCAAACGCGGGAAAAAACCTTTACCGTGCGCCATACCTGCGTTACGGGCGAAAACCGCACGGCGTATATTCTCTCACTTCTTAAAACGCTTTCTTGTTTATACGAAAAAACGCAGGCGAGCTTTTTGATCGTTTCGCCAAAGTTTGATTATAGCGCGTTGTTTTCGCGCGATATGGATATTACCATTCCGTTCGTAGCTAAAAAAGCCGACCTTAACGCAATTAGAACGTGTGTTTGTGCGCTTTTGGAACTGCAAACGCGCGAGCGTGGGTGCCCTAGGCTCGTGCTTGTACTCGACGGCTTGGAAGAATTAGAAACTTGCAACGAAAACGGGGAATTGCAGGAATACCGTGATTTTTTTGAACTGCTTGCAAGAAGAGAAAGCGTGGATATTATCACGGGCGTGGAGCTTAGACGTAGTATATTCAGCGGATATCCCGGTGCGTTCGTGGGCGTGGGGAACGCGCTCGTAACCACGAAAGAAGTGGGACAAGCGGACGTAACGGTGGTTGGCGACGATTCTTCGCTGTCCCTTCCCATATCGATTACTTATCCTAAGATTTAATACGTATGAACGAGAAAGAAATATTTCAAGCCATACCTGCCCCGCTCCTTTCTTGGTATCGGGCAAATAAACGCGACCTGCCTTGGCGGGAAAAACCCACGCCCTATCGGGTGTGGGTTTCGGAAATTATGCTCCAACAAACGCGCGTGGAAGCGGTGAAAGAGTATTATGCGCGGTTTATGCAATCGCTTCCCACGGTGGAGCATTTGGCGAGCTGTGAAGAAGAAAAGCTGTTAAAGCTTTGGGAAGGCTTGGGGTATTATTCCCGCGCGCGGAATTTGCAAAAAGCAGCCAAGCAAATCGTGTCTGACTTCGGGGAATTTCCAAACGATATACAAGAGCTTAAAAAGCTTGCAGGTGTTGGTGCGTATACGGCGGGCGCAATTGCGTCGATCGCGTTCGGACAGCCTACGGCGGCGGTGGACGGGAACGTATTGCGCGTGGTTTCCCGCTTGACGGAAAACCCTACCGTGATTTCCGACACGGGGTATAGAAAATATTTAGAAAACGAGCTGTCAAGCGTGTATCCGAAAAAAGGCAAAGCGTGCTCGGAATTTACACAAAGCTTGTTTGAGCTGGGTGCGCTCGTTTGTAAACCGCAAAACCCCGACTGTAAAAACTGTCCGCTGGCGAAAATATGCAAAGCAAATGCCCACGGCACGCAACTGAATTTTCCCGTGTTGCCTATAAAAAAAGCCAAACGCGAAGAGAACGTATACGTGTTTTTAATCCAAACGGAGCAAGGGTTTTGTATTCGCAGAAGGGAAATGGGCGTGCTCAAAGGTATGAACGAGTTCCCGTCCGTTGTGTCCTTGGGGGAAAGCGTGGAACAGGCGCTGTTTTCTTTGGGGGTTTATGAATACGAAGAAATCAAGCGGAGAAATTATACGCATATTTTCACGCATATCAAGTGGAATATCACTTGTGTTTGGGTAAAAACGGAAAGCGCGGAATTTGACGCGTATACGCTGGGCGAAATAGAAGAAAGTATTTCCCTGCCGACGGCGTTTAAACAATGTATGAGTATTTTAAAGGAGTAAATATATGAAAGTATTGCTTGTAAACGGTAGTCCGCACGAAAAGGGGTGCACGTATCGCGCGCTCAAAGAAGTGGCGGACGCTTTGCAAAAACAGGGTGTGGAAACGGAGATTTTCCAAATCGGTAAACTGTCTATTGCGGGGTGCTTGGGTTGCGGGGCTTGCGCAAAGCTTGGTAAATGCGTAGTGGACGATATCGTGGGTGAGTTCGTGGAAAAGGCAAAAACCGCGGACGGGTTCGTGTTCGGCTCGCCCGTGTATTACGCCGCACCTGCGGGGAATTTTTTAAGCTTTATGAATAGACTTTTCTATTGCGGTGGAAAACACCTTGCCTTTAAACCCGCGGCGGCGATCGCAAGCGCACGGCGCGCAGGCACGGTTTCGACGGTGGACGTGCTCAATAAATATTTCACGATCAATAATATGCCCGTGGTTTCGGGGAACTATTGGAATAACGTACACGGCGCGAATAATACGCCCACGGACGTGGAACAGGACGAAGAGGGTTTACAAACCATGCGTATCGTAGGAAATAATATGGCTTGGCTACTTAAATGTATCGAGCTTGGCAAGCAAGCGGGTATCACCCCGCAAAGGGAGAAAAAACTCCGCACGAATTTTATAAGGTAACAAAAAGCTCTCGCGCAGGTAGCGCGAGAGCTTTTAAATATCACTGATCCCTAAAATGTATTCCGCTGATAAGTCTAATTCTTTGCATAGCTTTGCAAACGTGTCTAAACTTGGCAGTTTCTTCGTGGTTACGTATTGCGTGATCATCTCCGGCGAAACGCCTACCCGCCTTGCAATCTCCACTTTCGTTAAATGACAATTTTTTAACTCCGCACTTAACCGCTCTTTGATAGTCGTATGCATTTTCCATTCCCCCTTTATATAAATTATAACCAACAGTTAGCTTTTTTACTTGACAACTAACTATTAGTTAGCTATAATATAATGGCGGAATGCGAAGGAAGAACAATATGAAGAAGAAAATGCAAATGGACTATGAAGAAGTAGAGTATTTTACCAGTTGGAAGAATTGGGCGGGGATATTATCGAATATGGTATTTATCGGATTGCTGTTATTTATCGCAAGTATATTTTTGCCCTTTTGTAAAACGGAGCGAGAAAATTTATTTTATTGGGAATTACCGATTAGTGCGTGTCTTGGATATTGTTTTGCGGGCTTGCCCGCTTCGCTTTGCTCGTTTTTGAAGATACGGTTTTTAAAAAACAATCAATGGAGAGAACGGTATAAAGGGCTGATGGTTAGTGCGGTTTTTTGTTTGTGTAGTGCCGTTTGCGCAATCGGTTGTTTAGAGTGGGCAAAATGTTCTTTGCAAGAAACGGTGAAAGACGGTGTGGGCGCGGTGCTATATAAAATAAGCGTAAGCAGTATTGCAATTGCAAACGTGATATACGCAATTTTGTGGTCGTTGCTTGCAAAAGGCATAGTAAAAAAAGAACAGCTTTGTATCAAGAAATAAAAAACAGCTCCCTGTGGGAGCTGTAATTTTTATACGAACGGGTGTTCGGCGCGAATGACCGCCGAGCAGTCGGGGTTCTTTTCTTTGATTTTTTCTGCAACCGCTTTTTCCGCTACTTGCGGGGAAAGGTTGCAATCGCTTGGCAGTACCAAATCGAAAATCACGTTGATCTTCGTTTCGCCTTTCGTCATACGGAAATCGTGCAAGGTGAATTGTTCGTTAATCTCCTTTGCCGATTGTACGCACAGCGTTTTGAGTTCGTTCACGAGCGGGTCGTTCACCACGATCGGATCGAGATGCACCGTGACCAAACAACTGAATTTTTCGTGTATATCCCGTTCTAATTTATCCACTTCTTCGTGCGCGATATTGATATCCGAATCGGAGGGGACTTCGGCGTGAAAGGATACGATTTGACGGCCGGGGCCGTAGTCGTGCACCATTACGTCGTGAATACCCACGATACGCGGATAGTTTTCTTTGTCGTCCACGAAATCGTAGATTGCTTGGATAAACGCGGGATCGGGGGGAGAGCCGAGAAGAAGATCAATCGTTTCTTTCGCCGCTTTCACGCCCGTGAACAGGATAAATACCGCCACGGTGATACCTGCCCAGCCGTCGATGGCTACGCCCGAAAATTTACCGATAAGCGCGGAGATGAGCACGAGCGAAGTGGCAATGCTGTCCGTCAAGCTATCCGCCGAAGAGCCTTTGAGCGCGGAAGAGGATATTTTGCCGGCGATATTGCGATAGAAGAAAAACAGCCAAACCTTCACAAGTATGGAAACGCCGAGAAGTATCAGCGTAACCGTGCCGACCGTGGGCAAAACGGGGTGCAGGATTTTATCCAACGAGCTTTTTAACAGCTCAAAGCCCACGAGTACGATTAGCATATCCACGATAAATGCGGAAACGTATTCGAGTCTGCCGTGTCCTTGCGGGTGTTCTTTATCGACGGGCTTTGCCGCCAAGCGAAATCCCACGAGCGCGATAACCGCCGAAGCCGCGTCGGAAACGTTGTTAAACGCGTCGGCGATAATCGCGACGCTGGCGGCGATAATACCTACCGTGAGCTTGCCTGCAAACAGCAAAAGATTGAGAAATATCCCCACACCGCTTGCGAGTGAAGCGTATTTGGAGCGCACGGCGTTGTCGGAAAGATTGCCTTTGTCTTTAATAAAGAGTTTTATCAAAAAATTCGTCATAATTCACCAAAGAAAAACCGATACCCACGGCGGGTATCGGTCGCTGTTTACCCGTTGTTCGGGGTTTGGTCTTGTTTTGCAAGCTCTTCCTTGCGTTTTTTTGCTTCCGTCGCTTTCTTGATACAAAGCGAAGTTACTTTGACGGTTACGATAATCAGTCCGATCACGACGAAGATTGCGAGCATACCCTGCCAAAGGAAATTGAGCGCGGGCTTGATAACTTCCCAGTTCATAGGATTTAAATTTTCAAACGCTAATAAATTCCACATAACTTTTTCTCCTTAAAAGAGTATACCGATAATCAACCCGCCGACGATAGCCGAAGCGATTTGACCGGATACGTTTGCGCCGACCGCGTGCATAAGCAAGTGGTTGGATGGGTCTTCTTTGATACTCATTTTCTCCACCACGCGCGCCGCCATAGGGAATGCGGAAATACCCGCCGCGCCGATCATGGGATTGATTTTTTCTTTACTGAACAAGTTCATAAGCTTTGCGCACATAACGCCGCCCACCGTGTCGAATACGAATGCGAAAAGTCCAAGCGCCATAATGATAAGCGTTTCAAAGGATAAGAACGCGTCCGCTTGCATTTGGAAAGAGATGGTGATACCAAGAAGCAACGTGATAATGTTTGAGAACGTCGTTTGCGCCGTTTCCGAAAGCGATTTCAAAACACCGCATTCGCGAAGAAGATTACCGAACATCAACATACCCACGAGCGAAAGGGAGTCGGGCGCGATAAGCCCGGAAACCACCGTAACGATAATAGGGAAGAGTATACGCATAAGCTGGGGTACTTGCTTTGCGCTGTATTTCATACGGATCAAGCGTTCTTTTTTCGTCGTGCAAAGGCGAACGACCGCGGGTTGCACGATAGGCACGAGCGCCATATACGAATACGCAACCACCATGATAGGTCCGATATATTTAGACGCAAGCTGCATAGCAACGAGAATTGCCGTAGGTCCGTCCGCCGCGCCGATAATACCGATACTTGCCGCGTCGTTGAGCGGGAAACCGATCATTGCCGCGAGAATAATCGTAACGAAAATACCAAGCTGTGCCGCACCGCCCAAAATAAAGAGCTTGGGGTTGGTGAGAAGCGGTCCGAAGTCGATCATACAGCCGATACCGATAAAGAGAAGAAGCGGCATTGCTTCGCTGGCTTCGATACCTACTTTAAACAGGGAAGTGATAATGCCAAGGTGTTCACCGCCTTCACCGCTGCCGATTACGGGCGATAAGGGCAGGTTGACGAGAATTGCGCCAAAGCCCATGGGCAAAAGCAAAGCGGGTTCCATGTCCTTTTTGATAGCAAGGTAGATCAAGATACCGCCGATGATCCACATTGCGATCATTTTGGGATTATCCGCAAGCGCTTTAAAGCCCTCTAATAAGAAATCCATAAAAGCCTCCATTGTAAAAGATACTAACAAAACCATTATAAAATAAAAGAGCAAATAAGTCAATGAAAAACGGGTAAAAAATTTTTAAGAAAAAAATAAAAATAAACGAAAAAGCACGCAAAAACGCTTGCAATAGTTTGTAAAATCGTATATAATAGTTAGCGACTTCGAGCGTTCCGCTGACTTTTTTCGGGCGTAGTGAGGAGCTTCGCAGCGGGTCAAGAACGTTTCGTAAATAACGGAGGTAAAGTCTGAAAATGAAAGGATTGATCGAAGCTATCAACGCGGAAAATCTCAAAGCGGAAGTTCCTTCCTTTGAAGTAGGCGACACGGTTAAGGTCGGCTATAAAATTATCGAAGGCGGTAAGGAAAGAGTTCAAAACTTTGAAGGCGTCGTAATTGCAAAACGCAACGGCGGTATTTCCGAAACGTTCACCGTACGTCACATTTCCTATGGCGTAGGCGTAGAAAAAACCTATCCTCTTCATTCCCCGAAAATTGCGTCCATCACGGTCGTTAGAAAGGGTAAAGTTAGAAGAGCGAAGTTGTATTATCTGCGTGGCTTGACGGGTAAAGCAGCAAAAGTTAAGGAAAAAATTTAAAAAATTCGGTGTAACCGAGAGAGCAAGTCTGCCCAAAGTCAACGGCAGACTTGTTTTTTTGTAAAAAAGCATTGAAAATTTGTTTACTTTTTTCTGCGTTTGGGTTACAATAATATGCAGAGAATATATAAGGTAGGGAATTTTCGCGTATTTTGGGCGAGTTCCAAGGTAGATTATGAAAAAATTATCCGTATTCGTTTGGGCGTTCATACTTCTCCTTGTCGCGTGTTTCACGGCAGGGGCGTTTTGCTTGGGTACGACGAAACATACGGGCAAGGCACTTGCTTGCACGCAGGATAACACGGCGTATTATACCGTCGATATGGGCGAGAGTAAAATGCTCTCGGCGGTGTATCTCAATATCGGCGCGGTGTATCTTCCCGAAGGCGGGGAAAGTCAGGCGTACGTGAAATATTCCACGTCTACTTCTTCCACCACCAACTGGAAACGCGTTTCCGCGCCTTTGACCGTATCCTCCGAACACGCGTATAATTGGGTATGTTTCGTTTCAGGCGAGGATTTAACGAATATTAAGCGTTTGAGCTTTTCCGCGGATTGTAACCTTGACTTATGCGAAATCGTGTGCTTGGACGAAAAAGGCAAGGTCATTTCCCTTGCCGTGGGCAAGAATGGAAAGGACGGCACGGACTATAACGATAGCCAAGTTTTAAACAGTATCGACGCGCAGGATAAATTTTATAAAGAAACGGGCGCGCGCTATGCGTATACGCGTGAAGAGAGTAATTTGCTCACGTCCGTATCTAACGTGCTCCGCGGAACGGATAAACAGATAGGAAGCATATACGCTTTGGCAAAAGGATATAATTATTTCACCACCTTGTTTACGCTCCCGAGCGTGGCGATATTTGGCGTTAGCCCGTTTGCGCTCCGCTTGCCCTCGTTCGTTGCGCTTATGGTTGGCGTTGTGTTCTTGTTCCTGATTGCAAAAGAGCTTTTGAAAAAAGACGAATACGCGCTTTTCGTGGGCGGGTTTGGCTTGCTTGCGTGCGCGAGCGTGTTCCCTGCAACGGGAATGGCGTACGCGTTTGGAGCGGTGCTTTGCGCCACCTATTTTGCCGTTCGGTTTTTCACGCGCGGAATTTCTTCTAAACGTATCGTACGCGGGGGTGTGAATATACTCCTTTCGGGCATATTCTCCGCGTTTGCGCTTGTCTTGGACACCGCTTGCCTTTTCCCGATCTTGGGCGTGCTTACGCTTTTGGGCTTTGGGCTTACTCGGCAAAAGAAAGCGTTCGTTTTATCGCTTGAAAAGGCAGGGGAAACGGACGAAGATAAAATTCGCTATGACTACGAGTATAAAACGCGCGTGAGCTATTGCTTTATGGCGTTGTCGTTCGTGGCGGTAACATTCCTTTTGATATTGTGTTCGACGGTGGCGTGTTATCCCGCGGTTCTTCGCACCTACGGCGATTCGACGGGCTTTGCGCAGGCAATGTGGCTGGGTGTGAAAGCAGGCTGGCGTAATATCGGCGCTGGCGGTAGAATACGCATTTTGAAATGGTTTATCGGCGCGGGTATGCCCTTGTTTGCGCGTATCGTATGCATTTTGGGCGCGGTCGGGTTTGTGGTTTCGACGGTTGTTACCGTGCTTGCGTTTATCAAAAAGAATAAAGAT
>JAZOPU010000066.1:0-15649 GCA_045655705.1 Candidatus Scatosoma sp. | reverse complement strand
TGTATAATATTGCTATGTCCTTGGCGAATACGCGTTTGCGGTTCGACCAATAGCGATAAAACGCAGGATAAATACAATGTTTTCTACGGGTATCTTGAAAAAGAACTCGATGGAGGTTTATTATGGAAAAGAAAAAAACTTCTCGTACGGTGGCTTTGCTTGGTGTAATGTCGGCTGTTATGGTTGCTGTTTTGTTTCTTGAATCAGCAGTGTTCAAGATTTTTGCTTATACGCCACCAGCATTTTTATCCCTTGGCATACTTATGACGCTGTGTCTTTCTTGGGATTTAAAACGATCGTTTTTATTTTCTATTGTATTTGGTGTAACTTCTCTATTGTGTGCATTGTTTATAGGTAATCCTTACTTCCTTATGCCTTGGATATCTATTTTGCCGAGATTGTTTGTTGGACCTGTGGGTTACGGGTGTTATTGTTTAGCAAAGAAATTTACTCAAAAAAGGGAAGGGAAGTTTTGGAATACAACGTTACCACTTGCGATTGGTTCGGCGATGGGAATTTTAACCAACACGGTTTTAGTTATTACTTGTTTGTCGATATTTTTCCCCGCAGGCATAGAAGGGGGCTTTGGGGTAGCTGATTGGATTAAAATGTGTATTACAATCAATTTCCCGATAGAGCTTATTTGTGCTGTTATTTTAACGCCTGTTCTTACCGTTGCGGTAAGTAAAGCGGCAAAGAGGTTTAATTAAATATGATTATTTGTATAGACATAGGCAATACGAATATTAAATACGCGATTTACGATCAGGATATACTCAAAGTATCTTTCCGTGTGTCTACCGATTTCAAACGCACGTCTGACGAATACGGCGAGCAAATTATCGGTATGTTGGATATAAAGGGTATCAAGGCAAAGGATATCACGGGCGGGATTGTGTCGTCCGTCGTGCCCTCGCTCGATTACACGATTGATAAAATGTGCGAAGTGTATTTTGAAATGAAACCCAAGCACGTTGCGCCGGGACTTAAATCGGGGCTGAATATCCGCTGTGAAGATTCGCGGGAAGTGGGCGCGGACAGAATTGTAAACTGCGTTTCGGCAATCGTGAGCTACGGAGAAAACAAGCCGATGATCGTTGTGGATTTCGGCACGGCAACCACCTTTAATATTATCAACGCAAACAACGAATTTATCGGCGGCGTTATCGCACCCGGGATTAAAGGCTCGCTCGATTCGCTCGTCAACGGTACGGCAAAACTTCCGCGCGTGGAGATTGAAGCGCCCGATAGCATTATTGCCAAAAACACCGTTACGAATATGCAAGCGGGTATCGTGTTCGGGTTTGCGGGGCTTGTGGAATATATCGTAAAGCGGATCAAGAAAGAACTCAAAACTACCGACGTGAAAACGGTGGCAACGGGCGGTTTTTCAAACGTCATATCCAAGGAAATTAGTTGTATTGACGTGGTGGATAAATTGCTTACGCTCAAAGGTTTGAAGTATCTCTACGATCTCAATGCATAAAAAATAGGGGAGCAGGTATGCGTTGAACGGCGTACCAATGATGAAATACCAAAGAAAAAGGAAATGGCAGGAATGAAGAAATATACGCATAAGGAGTATGGTATGGTTAGGAAAGTAGGCGTGGCAATTTTAGGCGTAGGCGTCGTGGGCGGCGGTACGTATCAAACGCTCACCGAGCATCACGATTTCTATTTGCAAACGCAAAAAGTAGATATCACGGTGGAAGCAGTGCTCGATCGCGCCGTGGATAGAATTAAACAGTTGGGTGTGCCCGACGAGTGCGTGGCGAAAAGTATCGAAGAAGTGATTGCCAATCCCAACGTGGATATCGTGATTGAAACGATCGGCGGGATCGGCGTTGCGAAAGATTTCGTGACGGCGGCACTTCGCGAAGGCAAGACGGTGGTAACTTCCAACAAGGAAATGATTTGTAAATATTCGCACGAGCTGGAAAAGATTGCCAAGCGCAATCATTGCGGACTTTTCTACGAGGCAAGCTGTGTAGGCGGGGTGCCCATTATCCGCACGCTTCTCGACGGCGTACAAGCGAATAAAATTACGAGCATGATGGGTATTGTCAACGGTACGACCAACTACATTTTGACGAAAATGACCTATGAAGGCGCGGATTATGCGGAAGTGCTCAAAGAAGCGCAAAAGCTCGGCTATGCCGAAGCCAACCCCACGGCGGACGTGGACGGGTTTGACTCTATGTATAAGCTTTCCATTCTCTCGTCTATGGCGTTCCATACGAAAGTGCCGTATACGAAGATTTTCCGCGAAGGCATTTCTAATATTTCCACGAAAGATATTGCCTATGGCAAAGAGCTTGGCTACACGCTCAAACTGCTTGCGATTGGCAAGAACGGTGATGCAGGCGTGGAAGTACGCGTGCATCCCACCTTTATCCCCAAAGCGCACCCCTTGGCGAGCGTGAACGATTCGTTCAACGCGGTGTATTTGACGGGGGACGCCGTGGATGATATTATGCTGTACGGCCGCGGTGCGGGCGCGTTGCCTACGGCAAGCGCGGTCGTGTCCGACGTGATCTACGCGGCAACACATTCGGAGATTAAGTATTCCACCTTTAAGAATAACGCGACGGCTGACCCGAAAACGAAATTCGTTTCCGATTTTTCCAGTGCGTATTATTTGCGATTGCTCGTAGACGACGAAGCGGGCGTGCTTGCAAAGATTTCGGGCATTTGCGCAAAATACGGCATTTCTATCGTGGAAATTTCGCAAAAGGGCGAAGAAAAGACGGATAACCGCGTTCCGCTTATCATTATCACGCACAAAACCAAAGAAAACAGCGTGAAAAACGCCGTGGCGAAAATCAACGCGTCGGGGCTTGGACAAGTGGAAGCCGTCATTCGCGTAGAACAATAAAAAACGACGAAAGAAAGGCGAAATGCCTTTCTTTGCGTTTACAAAGGAAAAATATGATCACACAAGAACTGTGCGCGCAATTTGTTGCGATTTTACAAGAAGAGCTCGTGCCTGCTATGGGTTGCACCGAGCCTATATCCATTGCCTACGCCGCCGCCAAAGCACGGAAAACGCTGGGCGATAAACCCGTTCGCGCGAAATTGGAAGTGAGCGGAAATATCGTTAAGAACGCGAAAAGCGTTACCGTACCGCATACGGGCGGGTTGCGCGGTATCCGTTCGGCGTTTATCGCGGGGCTTGTTGCAGGGAATGCGGACGCACAGCTGGAAGTGCTTTCAAGCGTAACGGCGGAAGAGATCGAAGAAATTAAACGCGTGCAAGAAACGTTTGCGGTGGAGATCGTAACGCCCGAGAACGCGCGTACGTTCGATATCGCCGTAACGCTACAATCAAAAACAAGCGAAGTTTTCGTGCGTATTGCAGATACGCACACGAATATCGTTTGCGTGAAAAAGAATAATAAGACGCTTTTTGAAAAACCGCTTGCGGATACTTCTAAAAAGACGGACAGGAGCGCGCTCACCGTGGAGAATATCTATGAGTTTGCGCAAACCGTCGATACGGCGCAGGTGCAAGAAATACTCGAAAGGCAAATTGCGTATAATATGGCAATAGCCGAAGAGGGCTTGAAAAACGACTACGGCGCGAACGTGGGTAAGGTGCTCATGCGTTCGTATCAGCCGGACATCAAAATTACCGCAAAGGCGTATGCGGCGGCGGCGAGCGACGCGCGTATGAACGGTTGCGAGTTGCCCGTTATCATCAATTCGGGGAGCGGTAACCAAGGCATCACCGCGTCCGTGCCCGTGATTGTGTATGCAAGGGGCTTGCAGCTGCCAAAAGACAAATTGTATCGCGCGCTTTGCGTTTCCAATCTCGTTACTGTGCATTTAAAGGAGGGAATCGGCACGCTTTCCGCTTATTGCGGGGTGGTTTCCGCGGGTGCGGGTGCGGCTTGCGGGGTGGCGTATTTGCTCGGTGGTACGAAAAAAGAACTCGCGCACACGCTCGTCAATGCGCTTGCGATTGATTCGGGAATTATTTGCGACGGGGCAAAAGCCAGCTGTGCGGCAAAAATCGCTACGGCGGTGGAGAGCGGGCTTTTGGGTTTGCAAATGTATTATAACGGCAACCAGTTTTTTGCGGGCGACGGGATAGTCAAAAAGGGCGTGGAAAACACCATTAAGAGCGTTTCTCGGCTCGCAAGCGACGGTATGAAGGAAACGGACAAAGAGATTATCAAGATTATGATGGAAAATAATTAAAGAAAGATAAAGGGGCGAAAAATGATAATTTCGCCCTTTTTTTGTTATAAACGCGCAATCCCTTTCAAAACAAGAGAATTTTTATCAATAGGAATGAATTTTTTCCTTGAAAATCCTTGCCTTTACAAGGGGTTTGTGATAAAATGGATATGATTAATATTTTTGATTGAACGAAAGAAGTTATTCGGTTTTTCCGTTCAAAGGAGAGCATTATGGAAAGAGTGTACAATTTTTCGGCAGGGCCTTCGATGTTGCCCGAAGAAGTCTTGAAACGCGCGGCAAGCGAAATGTTGTGTTATCAAGACAGCGGTATGTCGGTGATGGAAATGAGCCACCGCTCGCCCGTGTATGAAGAAATCATCGCGGACGCGGAAAAGCTCTTGCGTCAGCTTATGAACATTCCCGACAACTACAAAGTGTTGTTTTTGCAAGGCGGCGCGAGTACGCAATTTGCGGCTGTGCCCTATAATTTGCTCACGGGTAGCAAAAAAGCCGATTATATTCTTTCGGGACAATTTTCCACGAAAGCGTATAAAGAAGCGCAAAAATACGGTGACGTGAAAGCAGTTGCTTCCAGCAAAGACGCGAACTTTACCTTCGTACCCAAAACGCAAAGAAGCGATTTCAGAGCGGACGCGGATTACGTGCACATTTGTTTCAATAACACTATCTACGGCACGAAATTCCCGTATATCCCTGACACGGGCGATATTCCTTTGGTTGCGGATATGTCCTCGTGCATTATCAGCGAACCTGTGGACGTTAGCAAATTCGGGCTTATCTATGCCGGTGCGCAAAAGAATATGGCGCCCGCAGGGCTTACGATCGTTATCGTTAGAGAAGATTTGATCGGCAAAGCGAGAGAAGACGCGCCTGCAATGTTCGATTATAAGCTTATGGCGGACAACGACTCTATGTATAACACGCCCCCTTGCTATTGCATTTATATTGCAAAGCTCGTGTATGAATGGATTCTCTCTATCGGCGGGCTGGAAGCAATGAAAGCGCGCAACGAAAAGAAAGCAAAGCTTTTATACGATTATCTTGATTCTCAGGATTATTATATCGCGCCCGTGGAAAAGGAAAGCCGTTCCATGATGAACGTAACGTTCGTGACGGGAGATGCGGAGCTTGATAAGAAATTTGCAAGCGAAGCTTCCGCGGCGGGCTTGAAGAACTTGAAAGGTCACCGCTCGGTGGGCGGTATGCGCGCTTCTATCTATAACGCTATGCCCTATGAAGGCGTGGAAAAGCTCGTGGCGTTTATGAAAGAATTTGCTAAAAACAATCCCAAAGCGTAAAAATGGCAGTGGGATATTGACACAAAAAAAATTATAGTATAATGCAGGTGGTATTATGTTAAAAGTTAAATTGATGAATAAAATTGCTGCGGTGGGGACGGATATCCTTGTCGGCAGATACGAAGTGGGCGCGGACCTTGTCAACGAAGACGCAATCATGGTGCGTAGCGCGGCACTTCACGATATGGAATTTGCTCCTAATTTGCGCGCAATCGCGCGTTGCGGTGCGGGCGTAAACAACATTCCCGTGGATAAATGCACGAAAGAGGGTATCGTGGTGTTCAACACCCCCGGCGCAAACGCAAACGCCGTGAAAGAATTGGTGCTTGCCACGCTCATTTTGGCTTCGCGCGATATCGTAGGCGGTATTTCTTGGGTGAAAACGCTTGCTGGGCAAGAAGGTATTGCAAAAGCAGTGGAAGCGGGTAAATCGGCGTTCGTAGGACACGAGCTTGCAGGCAAAACCTTGGGCGTTATCGGGCTTGGCGCAATCGGCGGTATGGTTGCAAACGCGGCAATTTCCCTTGGTATGAACGTTATGGGTTACGACCCTTATATCACCGCGAAAGCGGCTTGGAGCTTAGCGCCTTCCGTGCGTCAGGCGGCGGATTATGCGGAAATTTTTAGAAGCTGTGATTATATCACGCTCCACGTGCCCGCAACCCCCCAAACGAAGAATATGATTTGCGAAAGCTCGATTGCGCAAATGAAAGACGGCGTGCGTATTTTGAATATGTCCAGAGCGGATCTTGTCAATGCGTCGGATATCAAAAAGGCGTTGCAAGCGAAGAAAGTGGCGGTGTACGCGACCGACTTCCCCACCGAAGAAACGGTGGGCGTGGACGGTATTATCGCAATCCCGCACCTTGGTGCGTCCACGGTGGAATCGGAAGACCACTGCGCGGTTATGGCGGCGCAGCAGCTCGACGAGTTCTTATCCTGCGGTAACATTCGCAACAGTGTGAATTTCCCTGCGGTAAGCGTACCTCGTTCCGAACACCCCCGTGTTTGCATTATGCACGAAAACGTACCCAATATGCTTGCGCAAATCACTTCTACCTTCTCCGCGCAACATATCAATATCGAAAACTTCGCCAACGGCTCGCGCGGCGACGTGGCGTATACGATCGTAGAAACGAACGCGAAAGCGGACGAAAACGTGGTTGTGGCACTCAAAGCGATTAGCGGTGTGTTCGGCGTTCGTGAATTTCACTAAGGAGCAGGAAAATGCAAGTAAAACCGTTTGCGGCTTTGCGCCCTAAAAACGAATACGTCAAGGAGTGCGCGGCACTTCCCTACGACGTTATGTCCAGCGACGAAGCGAGAGAAGAAGTGCAGGGGAAACCCTATTCCTTTTTGCATATCGATAAAGCGGAAATCGACCTTGATAAGAGCGTGGATTTATACGATAATAAAGTATATGCAAAAGCCAAAGAAAATTTGGAAAGCTTTGAAAAGCAGGGCGTGTATTTGCAGGATACGCAAAAGAAATTTTATTTCTACCGTCAGGTTATGGACGGCAGGGCGCAAACGGGAATCGTCGGTTGTGCGTCGATCGACGATTATTTGCAAAACCGTATTAAAAAACACGAGCTTACGCGTGCGGATAAGGAACTTGACCGTATCCGCCACGTAGACACCTGTTCGGCGCAAACAGGACCTATCTTTTTGGCGTATGAGAACAGCGAAACGCTGGATAAAATCATAGAAAGCCAAACGCAAAACCAGCCGTTATACGATTTCGTTGCGGACGATAACGTTCGCCATACCGTGTGGGCTTGTTGCTGTGAAAAAACGAACAAAGAAATTGAAAAGGTGTTTGAAAATTTAGACAGCTTATATATCGCGGACGGGCATCACCGCGCCGCGTCGGCAGTCAAAGCGGGACAAAAACGCCGAGAAGAAAGAAAAGCGTATACGGGCGAAGAAGAATTCAATTTCTTTTTATCCGTCGTGTTCCCTGCAAAACAACTGAAAATTATGGATTATAACCGTTTGCTTGCTGATTTGGGCGGAAGAACGGAAGAAGAATTTTTGAAAGCCGTGGAAGAAAACTTGGGAAGCGTGCGCGAATACAAAGGCGAGAACGCATTCCGTCCGCAAGCGGTGCACACGGTGGGGCTGTTTGTGGGTGGCAAATGGTATGAAGTGCGTTTCCACGATCGGTTATTACACGATAAGAAAGCGTCTGAAAGATTGGACTGCGCGATTTTACAAAAGAAATTCCTTGCGCCTATTTTAGGAATAGAAGATCCCAGAACGGATAAGCGCATTGATTTTGTCGGCGGTATCCGCGGATTGGAATATTTAGAAAAGCGTTGCAAAGAAGATATGCAAGCGGCGATTGCGATGTATCCAACGTCTATGCAAGAGCTTATCGCGGTGGCGAACGCGGGCGAGATTATGCCCCCGAAATCCACGTGGTTCGAGCCAAAGCTCAGAAGCGGGATTTTTATTCATAAGATAGAAAGATAAACTTCACTCAAAGGAGTTCGTTATGTCTGAAACGGTGTTGAAAAAAGAAGAACGCGTGGCGATTGAGCTGCGTTCTTTGTATAAAAAATACGGATATTTGCCGTATAAAATGAGTAAGTTTGAAGCTTACGATCTTTACGCGCGCAACAAAGACTTTTTGCGTGGCGACGGCGTGATTACGTTCAACGATACGGACGGAAAACTGCTGGCGTTAAAACCCGACGTAACCCTTTCGATTATCAAGAATTTAGGGGATAGCGAGCGTTTGCAAAAGGTTTCGTATAGTGAAAGCGTATACCGTGTTTCGGACGGCACGAAACAGTTTGGGGAACTTACGCAAGTGGGCGTGGAGTGTATGGGCGAGATTGGCGTGTACGATCTCTACGAGTCTGTGCGTCTTGCGGCGGAAAGTCTTGCGCTCATTTCCGAAAATTTTGTTTTGGATATTTCGCATCTTGGCATTTTGTCGGGAATATTTGAAGAAATTGGCGAGGGCAAAGCATTTGAGCGGGAAGCGGTGAAATTGCTTTCCGAAAAGAACTTACACGAAATGTCCGCGCTTGTGGATAAATATAACGTACCTAAAAAATCCGCGGAAAAACTGATTGCAATCGTAAGCACCTACGGGGATATGCAAACTGTGGTCAAAACGTTAGAACCGCTTTGCGACACGCCTACTTTAAAGACGGCGTTTGCCGAGCTTTCCGCCTTATACGCGCTTTTAAAAGACGCGCCGTTTGCGGATAAGATACGCTTAGATTTTTCCGTTGTCAATAATATGAAATACTATAACGGCTTGGTGTTTAAAGGCTTTATCGGCGGTGTGCCCGAGGGCGTGCTTTCTGGGGGTAGATACGATAGCTTGGTGGCGCGAATGGGCAAAAAATCCAGCGCGATCGGGTTTGCGGTGTATTTGGATTTGTTAGAAGATTTCTTCGCGCAGACACAACCTTTCGACGTGGATACGCTCGTTCTTTACCACGAACAAACACCTATGGAAAAAATCGTGCAAGCGGTGGAACAGGAAATAAAGGCAGGGCACAGCGTGCGGGCGCAAAAATGCGCGGGTACGCTTCGGTATAAAAACCGCGTAGAGCTTTAAGGAGAAAAACATGTTAAATATAGCACTTCCCAAAGGTCGGCTTGGCGAACGGGTATACGCCGCTTTTGAAAAAGCGGGGTTTGAGTGCCCGTCGATTAAGGAAAACAATAGAAAACTTATTTTTGAAAACGCGGAAAAGGGCGTGCGCTATTTTTGGGTGAAGCCTTCGGACGTGTCTATCTACGTGGAACGGGGCGCGGCGGACGTTGGGGTTTGCGGTAAGGATATTTTAGAAGAATACGCACCCAGCGTATACGAGCTTTTGGATTTGAAAACGGGCGTGTGCCGTATGGCGGTTGCCGCGAAAAAGGATTTTCGCGACGATAATCAAAGAACGCTCAAAGTTGCCACCAAGTTCACCCGTTGTGCAAAGCGGTTTTACGAGAGCAAGGGCAGGGATATAGACGTAATCAAGCTCAACGGCTCGATTGAGATTGCGCCCATTTTGGGTCTTTCGGACGTGATCGTGGATATCGTGGAAACGGGCACGACGCTCAA
The DNA here is from genome assembly GCA_045655705.1 of Candidatus Scatosoma sp. GTDB lineage: Bacteria > Bacillota > Clostridia > Christensenellales > Borkfalkiaceae > Scatosoma. The sequence goes on along the minus strand of JAZOPU010000066.1, from coordinate 6,073 downwards.
AGAAAATAATTTGGAAGTGGTGGAAACGATTTTTCCTATCAGCGCAAGACTGATTGCAAATAAGGCAAGCTTTAAATTCAAAACGGAAGAAATCGAGCGTTTGACGAGCGGTGTGAAAGCGTTGGTAGACGGAGCGGGTGTATAAAAATGATCAAGATTTTTAAATGCGGCGAAGTGGATAGAGAAGAAATTTTCGCGCGGAACAACCCCACGGCGAACGTGTCTGAAATCGTTGCGGATATTATCGCAAACGTGCAAAAAAACGGCGACGTTGCCCTGAAAGCCTACGCGGAAAAATTTGACGGCGTAGTGCTTTCTTCGCTGGAAGTTTCCAAAGAAGAAATCGAAAAGGCGTTTGCAAAGGCGGATAAAACGTTCGTAGCAGTTTTGCAGGAAGCGGCAGAAAATATCCGTGCGTTCCACGAAAAGCAAAAGCGGGACGGCTTTGAAATAAAGAAAGAAAACGGCGTGATTGTCGGACAAAAAATAACCCCCGTGGAAAAGGTGGGGTTATACGTGCCCGGCGGTACGGCGGCGTATCCTTCGACCGTGCTTATGGACGCAATCCCCGCAAAAATTGCGGGCTGTGAAAGCGTGGTTATGGTTACCCCGCCTGCCAAAGACGGCGGTGTGAATGAAAATATTTTGGCGGCGGCAAAGGTTGCGGGCGTCGATCGGATATTTAAAGTGGGCGGTGCGCAAGCAGTTGCGGCGCTTGCCTACGGCACGGAAAGCGTGCCCAAGGTGGACAAGATTGTAGGGCCTGGAAACGCGTTCGTTGCCGAAGCGAAAAAGCAGGTATTCGGTGTGGTGTCTATCGATATGATCGCAGGACCGAGCGAAATTTTGATTGTGGCGGATAAAAACAATTCGCCTGCCTTTGTGGCGGCGGATTTGCTTTCGCAAGCGGAGCACGATAAAAACGCGAGCGCGGTGCTCGTTACCGACGATACTTCGTTTGCTATCGCCGTGCAGGAGCAGTTAGAAAAACAAATCCCCTTGCTCTCTCGCGCGGAGATCGCGAGAAAATCTATCGACGATAACGGAAAAATTATCGTTGCCGATACGATAGACGAGGCGATTGAAATTGCCAACGAGATCGCACCCGAGCATTTGGAGCTTTGCCTTGAAAACCCGTTTGAGTATTTAGAAAAAGTCAAACATGCAGGCTCGGTGTTCCTTGGCAAATATTGCCCCGAAGCTTTGGGGGATTATTTTGCAGGACCTAACCATACCCTGCCCACAAGCGGTACGGCGCGGTTTTCTTCGCCCCTGTCCGTAGACGATTTTGTGAAGAAAACGCAGTATATATATTATACGGAAGATGCGCTTAATAGCGTGGCGGACAAGGTGGCGTATTTTGCTGGCAAAGAAGGGCTTGGCGCGCACGCAAAAAGCGCGAGCATTAGAAAAAAGTGAGAAACGTATGAGTAGATTTTTTAGTGAGAAATTTGCGGCGTTGACTCCGTATACACCCGGGGAACAGCCCAAAGATCAAAAATATATAAAACTCAATACCAACGAGTCGCCCTATACGCCGCCCAAAGCGGTGGTGGACGCGGTGGAAAACGCGGCGAAAACCACACAGTTATATTGCGATCCTACCTGCTCGAAACTCGTGGAAAAAGCGAGCGAGATTTTCGGTGTGGACAAGGATATGATTTTGCCCACCAACGGTTCGGACGAGATTTTGAACTTCGCGTTTATGGCGTTTTGCGATCAAAAAACGCCCGTCGTGTTCCCTGAAATTTCCTATGGGTTCTACGAAGTGTTTGCAAAATTGCACAATATACCCTATCGCGCAGTGCCTTTAAAAGAAGATTTTTCCATTGACTATCGCGATTATTTGCAAGCTGGCGGTACGGTGGTGATCGCTAACCCCAACGCACCGACGGGGCTTGCGCTCACTTTGGACGAAGTGGAAAAAATCGTTGTGGGCAATCCTGATAACGTGGTGGTAATCGACGAGGCGTACGTGGATTTTGGCGGAGCAAGCGCAGTAGCGCTTACGAATAAATACGAGAATTTACTCGTAACGCAAACGTTTTCCAAATCCCGCTCTTTGGCGGGGGCGCGCTTGGGGCTTGGTATTGCAAGCAAAAAACTCATTGCGGATTTGAATACCATTAAATATTCCACCAATCCCTACAACGTGAATTCCATGACGGCGGCGGCGGGGTATGCGGCGCTTTGTGAGCAGGCGTATTTTGATGAAAAGAGCCGTGAAATTTGTTCGACGCGCGAGTATACCGCGGAAAAATTGCAAGAACTCGGGTTTGAAGTTTTGCCCTCCAAAACCAATTTCCTGTTTGCAAAGTCAAACGAGATCGGGGGGCAAGCGTTGTATGAAAAGCTCAAAGCGCGCGGAGTACTCGTTCGGCATTTTTCAGCGGAGAAAATCAAGGATTTTAACCGTATAACGATAGGAACGAAAGAACAAATGCAAGTATTTTTACAAAAGGTAAGGGAGATTTTAGACAAATGAGATGCGTTGAAATAGCGAGAAAAACGGGCGAAACGGATATCAAGTTGGCGCTAAATTTAGACGGGAAAGGCACAAGCGAGATTGCAAGCGGTTGCGGATTTCTCGACCACATGCTTACCCTGTTTGCCAAGCACGCAGGGTATGATTTGAAGGTGGCTTGCAAAGGCGACGTGGACGTGGATTATCACCACACCACCGAAGATATCGGGATTGCGCTGGGGCAAGCGTTTTTGAAAGCGCTTGGCGATAAACGCGGGATCGTGCGCTACGGGGATATTATTTTGCCTATGGACGAAACGCTCGTGATGGCGGCGGTGGATATTTCAGGTAGAGATTATTTGTCCGTTTGCTTGGATATTCCTACGCAAAAGGTAGGCGATTTCGACACGGAGCTTTGCGAAGAGTTCTTCTCAGCGTTCGTGAGAGAATCGAAAATTACGTTGCATATCAAACAGCTTGCGGGGAAAAACGCGCACCATATTATCGAAGGCGTGTTCAAGGCCGTGGCGCGTGCGCTTTCTTTTGCAACGAAAATCAATCCTGACCGCGCGGACGAAGTGCCCTCGACCAAAGGTGTTTTATGATAGCGATTGTGGATTACGGCGTGGGGAATTTGTTTTCCTTGCAATCGTCGTTTAAAAAAATCGGCGCGGACGCGGTAGTAACCGCGGACGAAAAAGTTTTAAACAGTGCCGAAAAAATTATTTTACCGGGCGTGGGTGCGTTTGCGGACGCGGCAAAAAAGCTTGCGGATAGCGGGCTTGGCGAAGTGTTAAAAAAGCAGGTCGCCACGGGCAAGTACGTAATGGGTATATGCCTTGGTATGCAGCTACTTTTTGAAAAGAGTTTTGAATACGGCGAGCACGCGGGCTTGGGGCTTTTAAAGGGCAATATCGTGCCTATGCAAGGGTATATCAAGGACGGGTTGAAAATACCGCATATCGGTTGGAACGCGTTGCACTTCACGCGCGAGCATTTTTTGTTTAAGTATCTTCACGAAGGGGACTGTGCGTATTTCGTACATTCGTATTTTGCAAAAGACTGTCAAGATAGCTTGATTGCGGAAGTGGAATACGATAAACTGCTCACGGCGGCGGTGGCAAAAGACAACGTTCTGGGTTGTCAGTTTCATCCCGAAAAGAGCGGGGACGTGGGGTTGAATATCCTGCGGGCATTTTGTGAACGAAAGGATTAGAGTATGAAAATTTTTCCTGCGATCGATTTATACGATCATAAAGCAGTACGCCTGTTCAAAGGCGATTACGCGCAAATGACGGTGTATTCGGAAGACCCCGTTTCCGTAGCGCGTGATTTTGAAAAACAGGGCGCGGAATATATCCACGTGGTGGATCTTGCGGGCGCAAAGGTGGGCAAACCCGTGCATTTGGACGTGGTTGCAAGCATTGCCAAAGAAACCAACCTGTTTATCGAGATTGGCGGTGGTATTCGGGATATGGCGACGGTGGACGCGTATTTATCCGCCGGTGCTTCGCGCGTGATCTTGGGTACGGCGGCGGTGGAAAACGAGCCGTTTTTGAAAACTGCCCTTGAAGAATACGGCGATAAAATCGCGGTGGGCGCGGACGTGCGCGACGGCAAAATCGCAATCAAGGGCTGGATAGAAAAATCAGAATATTCGCTCGACGCGTTTTTGAAAAAAATGATCTCGCTTGGCGTGAAAACGGTCATTTGTACGGACGTTTCCAAGGACGGGGCTATGAAAGGCACGAACCGTGAGCTGTATGCGCGTATGGTGAAAGAGTATAAAATTGAAGTAATTGCCTCGGGCGGCGTTTCGGATATGGACGATATCCTTGCGCTCAAAAATGCAGGCGTGCACGGCGCGATCGTTGGGAAAGCGTATTATATCGGCGCGATTGATTTGAAAGAGGCGGTGGAGAAAGCGAAATGATAACCAAGAGAATTATCCCTTGTTTGGACGTGCGTGACGGGCGGGTAGTGAAAGGCGTAAATTTTGAGAACGTGAAAGAAGTCAATTCGCCCGTAGCGCTTGCGAAATTTTATTCGGAGTGCGGTGCGGACGAGCTTGTGTTCTACGATATCACAGCTTCCGCGGAAGGGCGCAAAATTTTTACGGACATACTCAAAGAAGCCGCGCAAAACGTGTTTATTCCCTTGACTGTCGGCGGGGGCATTAAAACGGTGGAAGATTTTGAACGCGTGCTTTCTTGCGGTGCGGACAAGGTGAGCGTCAATTCAGGCGCGATCGCAAACCCTGCGATTATCGGACAGGCGGCAAAGCGATACGGCAATCAATGTGTTGTCATTTCCGCAGATATTAAGCGCGTGGGTGGTAAGTTCCACGTGTTTGCAAAAGGCGGGCGCGAAGATACGGGCAAGGACGCGGTGGATTGGATTACGTGGTGCGTAAACGAAGGCGCAGGCGAAGTCGTCGTCAATTCCATGGACACGGACGGCGTGAAAAACGGGTTTGATTTGGAACTTTTGGAAAAGGTAACCAAAGCGGTAAACGTGCCCGTGATCGCTTCGGGCGGTGCAGGCACGCAAGGGCATTTCGTGGATTTGTTCAAGAAAATTCCCGATATTTCCGCGGGCTTGGCGGCTTCGGTGTTCCATTTTGGCGAGATTGCTATTTCTGATTTGAAAAAAACTTTACGCGATAACGGTATTATCGTTAGACTGTAAAAGGAGAAAAATATGATTACCATACAAGATTTGAAATTTGACGAAAAAGGGCTTATCCCCGCAATCGTGGTGGACAGCAAAAGCAAGGCGGTTTTAACGCTTGCGTATATGAACAAGGAAAGCCTTGGCATTACTTTGGAAAAAGGTTTGACCTGTTTTTATAGCCGTTCAAGGGAACAACTTTGGCTCAAAGGCGAGACGAGCGGGAATTATCAACACGTGGTTTCTATCACTGCCGATTGCGATAAAGACGCTTTGGTGGTGGAGGTGGAAAAGGACGGACCTGCTTGCCATACGGGACAGGATAGCTGTTTCTTTAACCCCGTGTTTATCAAAGAAGAACAAAGCGAAGAATTTTCGCTCCGCGGGCTGTACGATTTACTCATGAGTAGAAAAGCGGAAATGCCGCAAGGCTCGTATACTACCTATCTTTTTGAAAAGGGTTTGGATAAAATTTTGAAAAAGATAGGCGAAGAAAGCACGGAAGTGATTATCGCGGCAAAAGCCGAAGATAAAAAAGAAACCATCTACGAGATTGCCGACCTTGCCTATCACGTGCTCGTGCTCATGGCGCAAGCGGGGATTACCGTGGAAGAAGTACGCGAAGAGCTCGCTTCCCGTCACGTGATCGACCATAAAGTAAAACAGGAAAAAATGACGAAATAAACGAAAACCGCCGCAAGGCGGTTTTTTAATGGCTGGAAGAAATTTATTTTGTAATTTATACAAGAATGATTGACAAAAAGCGTTTTTTGCGTTACAATATAGATTGTGTTATAAGCAAAATTGCGCCTTTGCGCCCAAAAACGGGTGCGGGCTGAAAAAATGAAGGAAAAAATACGCAATGAAAAAAGGCTTTAAATGGAAACTCATCGCAGGTTGCTCCGCGCTTGCTTCCTTATTTATATTAGGCGGCTGTAA
>JAZOPU010000065.1:0-9930 GCA_045655705.1 Candidatus Scatosoma sp. | reverse complement strand
GCACTCAAAGCGGAAGGTTTCTTAACGAGAGACCCTCGTGCAAAGGAAAGAAAGAAGTACGGCTTGAAGAAAGCTCGTCGTGCACCTCAATTCTCGAAGAGATAACAAAAAAGAAGAAACACTTCGGTGTTTCTTTTTTTTGTGAAGTATTTGCTTTTCAAGCAAAAGTGAAATATTGACTACGTCAAAGTGAAGTTTGCCCCTTTGGGGCAAGTTATTGAAATATTTCCACAACTTTTTCGCAAAGCGAAAAAACTTCACTTGTGCGTAGCACATACTTCACTATGCAATAACTTCACTTTTCACGAAGTGAAAAACTTCACCTTACTTACTCTTTCACCATTTCGTTGTTGGATTTAAGGAAGTCGAAAAGCTTGGTGATCACGATATCGCTACGGATATAATCGAATTGACGGGGATCCATACCTTTCTTGTATTCTTCCGTTTCCTTGGACACCGAAGCCGCTTGTTCTGCGATTTTTGCGTCCACTTCTTCGTCGGTTGCTTCGATCTTTTCGTCCTTGATAAGCTGGGAAATGATAAGTTGATTTAAAACGTTCTTTTTCGCGCTTTCTTCGTAGTTCTTTCTAAAATCTGCTTCCGTAACTTTCAAGAAATCAAGGTAATCTTGAAGTTTCAAGCCTTGATACATAAGCTGATACTCGAATTTTTGAATAAGCGAATCAATTTCTCTTTCGATCATTGCTTGGGGAATTTCCACTTCCGCGTTTTGCGCGATTGCTTCTAAAATGCTATTTTCCGTAGCGTCGTTTGCGCGACGTTTCGCCGCGTTTTCCAAGCGTTCTTTGGTTTTTGCTTTATACGCGTCTACGCTTTCACTGCCCGTTGCATCTTTAATGAACTCGTCGGTAAGCTCGGGAAGTTCTTTGCCTTGCAAGGAATTAAGTTTCACTGCAAATACCGCCGCTTTGCCTTTGAGATTTTCCGCTTGATAGTTTTCGGGGAAGGTAACGTTCACGTCTTTGCTTTCGCCGATATTCATACCCACGACTTGATCTTCAAAGCCGGGGATAAATTGACCGCTACCAAGCGTGAGATCAAAGCCTTCCGCTTCGCCGCCGTCGAACTTCACGCCGTCTACCGTGCCGCAAAAATCAATGTTTGCGATATCGCCGTTTTGCGCCGCTCTATCTTCCACGGGTACTTTGCGTGCGTTTCTGTCCAAAAGCTTTTTCACTTCTTCTTCTACTTCTTCGTCCGTAACATTATACGCGTATTCTTTGATTTTCATACCCGTATACGCGGAAATTTTCACGTCGGGTTTCACGGGCACGATCGCAACGAGCGTCACGCCTTCGTCGGTGATATCTTCCACGGACACGTCGGGATCGCCAACGACCGTAAATTTCTTTGCGTTCTTTTCAATAACCGCGTTATAATTTTCCGAGAAGAGGATATTGAGCGCGTCTTCAAAGAACACGCCTTTGCCGTATACGTTTTCAATAACGTTTTTGGGCGCTTTACCCTTTCTGAACCCGTTGATAGCGAATTTGTTTCTCGTTTTCACGTACGCTTTCGTTTGCGCGTCTTTCCATTCCGCGCCGTCGAATTTAAGAGTGATTTTTACCGTGCTTTTTTCAGCCGCTTTGGTAGTGTGTTTCATAAACCTTTCTCCTGTTTATATGATACTTTTATAATTTTTTAGATATTTTCGCGAACTTTTTTCATTCGCTCCATACATTTTACCATATTTATCAAAGAAAATAAAGCGTTTTTATTTACAATTTTTTATTTTTACGCTATAATTTAAGAAAAGATTTGCGCGCAAGGAAGAATTTTGCCGTTTTTTCTTTGCGCGGACGGAGAACCGTATGCCCCAAGACGCATTCCATATCCAAAGGCTAAACAGCGAGCTAAACGCGCTATTAACCCACGGAAAAATCAATAAAATAACGCAATCGAGCAAAGACGAGCTGACTTTCACCGTTTACACGGGCAAAACCACCGTCAAGCTCCTTTTAAGCGCGCACGCAACGGGCGCGCGCGTGTGTCTTTCGTCCTTGGAGAAAGAACCGCTCGCAATCCCGCCGAATTTTTGTATGCTGCTTAGAAAGCACCTGCAAAACGCGGAAATTTTAGGCTTTTCCCAACCCGCCCACGAGCGTATTATTGAAATCAATTTGCATTGTACCACCGATTTTTCGCAAAGCCATCGCACGCTCGTTTGCGAGCTTATGGGTAAATATTCCAATATCGTACTCGTGGAAAAGGGCGTGGTTTTGGGCGCGCTCAAAAGCGCACCGCTCACGGACGAAAACCACCGCGTATTGCTCCCCGGGGCAAAATACGCCTACCCCGCGCCACAGGATAAAATAAGCCCCGTAAACGAAACAGAAATACGAACTGCACTAAACGCGTTCTACGCCTTGCATAAAGAAGGCTACGAGATAGAAAGCTTGGCAAAATTTTTCTTTGAAAAGGTGGCAGGCTACGCCCTTTCGACGGCGCGAGAGCTTGTCTTGCGCGCAAAAGACGCGCCCGATCTTGCCAGCTTTTCCGTAAAATTTTTTCAAAACGAGCCGTGTAAGCCCTGCCTTAAAAAAAACGATTATTTTGCCTTTGAGGTGCAGGGCGCAAAAACGATGCCCTCGCTTATGAAAGCGGAAGACGAATTTTATTCTTTGCGGGAAAGCGATAAAGCGTTCGCGGATAAAAAACGCAAATTGGAAAGCGCGGTGCACACGCTCCGAAAAAAGGCGCAAAAACGGTTGCAAGAAACGCTCGAACGGCTCAAAGAAGCCGAAAAAGCGGAAGAAAACCGCATAAAAGGCGAGCTTTTGACGGCGAATATCTACCGCGTGGAAAAGGGCGCAAAAAGCGTGGAGCTGGAAAACTGGTACGACTTAGCAACGCTCAAAATTGCTTTGGACGAAACGCGTACGCCCGCCCAAAACGCGCAAAAGTATTTTAAAATTTATAACAAACAAAAACGCACCAAGGAAGTGCTTTTGCCTATGCAAAAACGGGACGAGCGAGAAATAGAATACGCAGGGAGCGTGTCTTTTTCTATCGCCCGCGCGGAAACGGCGGACGATCTCAAAGAGATAGAAACGGAGCTTGTGGGCTTGGGGCTTATGCGCGAGCCTGTGAAAAAAATCGGTGCGAAAAAGCAAGCGGAAATCCCCTTTCGGGAGTTTGAAAAGGAAGGGTTTTGCGTGCTCGCGGGCAGGAATAATTTACAAAACGATAGACTTCTTAAAACCGCGCACGCGGACGATATTTGGCTACACGCGCAAAAATACCATTCCGCGCACGTGATTATTAAGACGGAAGGAAAAAGCGTGCCCGATAGCGTGTTGCTTTTTGCCGCCGAGCTTTGCGCGTATTATTCCGAAGGCAAACAAGCGGATAAAATCCCTATTGATTACTGCAAGAAAAAAACGGTGAAAAAACCCAGTGGAAGCAAGGCAGGGTTCGTGAACTATACCGATTATAAAACCCTGCTCGTGCAACCAAGAGCACCGCAAAAGGAGAAAAACGAATGAAAAGAGAAGAATTTTCCAAACAAAGCTGGTTTATTTTATTGCTTTTTGGGCTGATCGGACAAATCGCGTGGGCGGTGGAAAATATGTATTTCAACCTGTTCGTGTTTGAAACGATCGCACCCAATTTAGACGCGGTTACGCTTATGGTCCAGCTTTCGGGCGTTACGGCAACGCTTACCACGCTTATTGCGGGCACGCTGTCGGATAAAACGGGCAACCGCCGCTTTTTCGTGTCTTACGGGTATATCATTTGGGGCTTGACGGTGGCGGCGTTCGGGTTTATGACGACGGAAAATATGCAAAAGCTCTTTGGTGTGGAAACGGCGAAAGCGATCACGATCGCGCTCGCGCTCACCGTTGCGCTCGATTGCGTGATGACGGTGTTCGGCTCGACGGCAAACGACGCCGCGTTCAACGCGTGGGTAACGGACAATACCAAGGAAAGCTTTCGCGGAAAGGTGGAAAGCGTGCTCTCCATTCTCCCCCTTGTAGCCATGCTGATCGTTGCGGGCGGGTTTGGTATTTTGGTGTCGTTTATCGGCTATAAAGGGTTGTTTTTCAGTTTAGGGGCGGTGATTACCCTTTGCGGGGTTTTGGGTGTTTTCCATATACAAGACAGCCCCGCACTTATAAAACAAGGCTCGCTCAAAGATATCGTCTACGGTTTTAAACCAACCGTTATCAAAACCAACGCGCCCTTGTATCTTACCTTGTGCGTTATGGGCGTATACGGCGTGGCGTGTCAAATTTTTATGCCCTATTTGATTATTTTTATGAAAACCTATTTAGGATTTAGCGTGGTGGAATATAGCGTGGTGTTCGGACTTGCGATATTGCTTGGCGCGGGCGTGAATATTCCGCTCGGACGGCTCTCCGACCGCAAGAATAAATCCAAAATGCTATATATCGCTTCGGGTGTTTTTGCCATCGGGCTTTTGGGTATGTACGCCTTTTCCTATCTTACGGGCAAAGCTATAACCTTGTTGTTTTTCGGCGTGGCGGGGTTTGTGATGATCACGGGTTATATTCTCGTGTCCGCGCTTTGCGGTGCGCTCGTGCGCGATCATACGCCCACGGCGGACGCAGGAAAATTGCAAGGGGTTAGAATGATTTTCAGCGTACTTATTCCCATGCTTGCAGGGCCTGCCATCGGGAACGCGATCAATAAGGCGGCGGCAAATCCCCTGCCCGAAAACGCGGGTGCGGATATTATGACGACGCTGTATATCCCCGCCCCTGAAATATTTTTAGCGGGCGCGATCGTCGCGGTTTTGATTTTCGCCGTCATTCCTTTTTTGACGGGCGCGGTAAAAAGAAATAAGGAGCAAAAAAATGCAACTCAAAACCAGATATGATATAGGCAAAATCCCCCACGGCGAGCACCCTGCCCCCCAAGCCATGCGTAAAGCTTGGCAAAATTTAAACGGCGAATGGTCGATAGAAAAAACGGACGGCAAAACCACCCTTTTTCAAGGCAAAATTCTCGTACCCTTTTCCCCCGAAACGCTAAATAGCGGTATCGGCGGGGAGTTCCGCTTGGAAAGCGGACAAACGCTTATTTATAAACGCATTTTTTCTTTGACGGAGCAACAAACAAGCGGGTGCGTGGCGTTGCATTTCGGTGCGGTGGATAGCGAATGTGAAGTGTTTATTGGGGAAAATAAAGTCGGTGCGCATAAGGGCGGTTTCACGCCGTTTACGCTGGATATCACTCCGTTCGTTGCCGTGGGCGAAAACGAAATAACGGTCGTTTGCAAGGACGAAGGCACGAGAAACAGCGGTGCGCGCGGAAAGCAAAGCGACAAACGGGGCGGGATTTGGTATACCCCGCAAAGCGGGATTTGGCAAACGGTGTGGTTGGAGTTTATGCCAAAAACACATATCAAAAATTTAAAAATCACCCCTTGCGCAAAGGAAAAATCCGTGCGCATTTGTTCGGATTGTGGCGGGCAAACGCAAAAAATCACCGTCTTTGACGGCGATAAAGAGATTTTTACGGGCGAATATACTAACGAGATACAAATCAAAGCGGATTTTCAGCTTTGGTCGCCTGAAAAACCCAAGCTCTACGATATCGTGATAACGAGCGGAAAAGACGAGTTGCGTTCCTATTTCGGCGTGCGGTCGTTTGGGCAAACGGTAGACGAAAAGGGTGTGGCAAGACTCACGCTCAACGGCAAGCCCTACTTTTTTAGCGGTGTGCTTGATCAGGGGTACTGGTCGGACGGTATGCTCACCCACCCGAACGATCAAGCGATTGTTGACGAGCTGAAAATGCTCAAAGATATGGGCTTTAACACGGTGAGAAAGCATATCAAATTAGAGCCGATGCGCTGGTATTATCATTGTGATAGGCTGGGGCTTATCGTGTGGCAGGATTTTGTCAATGGCGGCGGGGAATATAAATTCACGCATATCGCGGCGTTCCCCTTTTTGGGCTTTCACCACCGCGATAACGATTATAAGTATTTTGCGCGGGAAAACGAGCTGGGCAGAGAAGAGTTTGCCTTGTCCGTAGACGAAACCTTGGATAGCTTATATAACTGCGTGTGTATCGGGCTTTGGACGATTTTCAACGAGGGTTGGGGACAGTTCGATTCGGAAAAATGGACGAAATACGTGCAAGAAAAAGACAACACCCGTATCATTGATGCGGTGAGCGGTTGGCACGACCAGGGCGAGGAAAAAACCACGCTGAAAAGCTTGCACACTTATTATACGCCCTTGAAAGTTCCGCGCGATTCTCGTCCTGTGGTACTGAGTGAATTCGGCGGGTATTCGATGCTTTGCAACGGGCATACGTTCTCCGAAAAAGAGTTTGGGTATAAAAAATTCAAAACGCAAAAATCCCTTTTAAAGGCGTTGGAAAAATTATATCTCAAAAAGGTAAAACCGCTGATAAACCGCGGTCTTTGCGCTTGTATCTACACGCAAGTATCCGACGTGGAAGACGAAATCAACGGTCTTGTAACGTATGATAGAGAAATTATCAAAGTCCCCGTGGAATTTATGCGTAGAATTAACGACAGTTTAACGGAGTGAGAAATAAACACGCCGACGGCCGTCGGCGTTTTTGCTTATTGTACGTATTGATAATATAAATCGTTGACCTTTTCGCAGAACTTTTCCGCTATTTGGTATCTGTCTAACCCCTGCTTTACCATATCCTGTATAAACAGCGGTTTGTCAATTACCATAATATGTTTTTTCACGCTGTAATAAACGGGATACACGGGTAAATCTTCGCCTGTGGCGCGGTAGTATTTTTCCGCGAGCATAACGAACCCGGGGAAGAATTCCGTTAAAACGTCTTTATAGCCGTCGTTGGAGTTTTCGGGGAAAATCATAACGGGAATATTCGCGTCTAACACTTTCGAGCTATATCGAAGGGTTTTGGATAAACGCCCGTCGGGATAGGTGGGTAGCATCCACATTCCCTTATATACCAAAGGATTAAACACGGCGAGTATCGACGAGATAAGCGACGTTTTAAACCCGGGTTTTTTACCGCATTTTTTGATATATAAGATATCGCGCAAATACGCCTTTCGCGCGGAATAATTTTCAAACATTTCGTGCGCGCCCCATTTTGCCGTCTTTTTGGGGAAATATAAATCCAAGCTCGGCGGACCGCTCTTTGCCGAATGGTTGGCAAGCACGATACTCTTGTCTGCAATCTCGCCCGCAAGGTTGATCACCTTGGGTTTTTTGAAAATCAAACGCATAATCAAGCGGAAAGGCTTATATACGGGCTGGAAACGGCTGAATACCTTGAACTCTTTTTTTGCCATTACGCGTTTACCTCGACTTTGTTGGCGTGGAAGTTGATGGAAAGCGTGTCAGGACCTGTGGACGCACCCACGCAAGGTCCGATATAGCCGATATGCACGTCAATTTCTTTGCCAAGCGCGGTTATGAGCATTGTTTTGAGTTCTTCCGCTTCTTCGGGGCAATCCGCGTGACTGATAAACGCGCGTTCATAAGGCACTTGGTCATAGCTTTCTTTGGCAAGCTCCACCATACGCGCCATTGCATTTTTTCTGCCCTTTATCTTTTCACAGGCAAAATTTCTGCCTTGTGCGTCGGCAATGATAATCGGCTTAATATTGAGTAGCCCGCCAAAGAACGCGCTCGCCGCACTCACCCTGCCCGCTTGCTTTAAATAGGTAAGCTTATCCACCGAACCGATCATGTGCATGGTGAGCTTTTTTTCTTCCACCCAAGCCGCCGTTTCGTCAATCGTTTTGCCTTCGCCACGCAACTCGCTGGCGTGAATGGCAATCAGCCCCAAAGCATGGCACGAGCGCAAGCCGTCGACACAAATAATTTTCCTGTCGGGATACGCTTTGAGCGTTTCTTCCGCGATACGTCTTGCCGTGTGGATACCCGCGGAAAGCGCCGAAGAACAACTGATATATAACACGTCTTTGCCTTCGGAAAGGAATTTTTCAAACGCTTCTTGATAGCTTGAAGCGAGTACCTGCGCGGTGAGAAAGCGTCCGCCCTCGCGCATACGCTGATAAAACTCGTGCGCGGAAAATACCGGCCAGTCAAGGTTCGCTTCGTAGTCCTTGCCCTCGTAGGAAAAGCGCATAGGCACGTATTCGATATCAAACTTTTCGCGAAGCTCTTTTTCAAGATCACTGCCCGTGTCCGTTAAAACGACGAAATTATTCATAAGTTAGCTCCTTATTCTATAATGAGTATAAAATCGTAAACGTCTTGTCCGCCGTCGATTTCATACGTTTCTACTTTGGGATACGTTTGCTCCATAAACGCGCGGAATTCTTGCTTTTCCGCCTGCGTAACGCTTTTGCCGTATACGGCAATCACGAACTCTTTTTGCTCGGCGTTCAAAGCAAAAGTAAGCGCTTGCACCGCCTCCGTTTTCGTGGGTTTGCAAACGAGCATATTGTGGTCGGTAAAGCCCATATATTCGCCGTCTACCACGTCCACGCCGTTTAAAGTGGTGGAACGCACCGACCGCGCCACCATACCCGTAACCACGCTCTGCATACTCTCGCGCATATTTTCCGCGATTTCTTCGTCGCTCTCTGGGGTGTAGTCGAGCATAGATAACGCCGAATACCCTTGCCCTACGTTCTTGCTTTCTACAACGACGATTTTAGAGCCTTCGTAGATATTCGCCGCCTGCTTTGCCGCAAGCACGATATTGCCGTTGTTGGGGAGCACGAAAATACAGTCGGCGTTCACTTCGTCAAACGCCGTTATAAACGCTTCGGACGAGGGATTGTTCGTTTGCCCGCCGCAAATCACGTAGTCCGCGCCCATTTCTAAAAACGTTTGCTTTAAACCTTCGCCCGCGGCAACGGTAACCGTCGCATATTTCCTGCGCGCACGTTTGGGCATTTTTATGTCTTCGGAAATCGCTGCTTCCTCGTGCGTTTCGTTGTGTTGGAGCGTCATATTTTCAATCTTGACGGTCAAGTATTCGCCGAATTGTTGACAGTATTCCAAAGCCTTGTAGGGCGTCATTGTGTGTACGTGTAATTTCACGATCGTGCCCGTTTTAAAGGCAACCACCGAATCCCCCACGCTTTCTAAAAACGCTATAAGTTCGTCCACGGAAAAATTATCCACGTCCGTTTTCGAGCGTTGGAGCTGTAATAAAAGCTCCGTGCAATAGCCAAATTGCATCACGGAATTTTCGTTGAATTTGGAAAGGTCGACGGCTTTTTTCTTTTCAGCGATCGCCACTTCGCGCTCCACCGTTTCCCCACCGAGCGCACGGCAAAAACCTTCGGTGATATACACAAGCCCTGCCCCGCCGCTATCAATCACGCCCGATTCTTTGAGTACCGCTAAAAGGTCGGGAGTTTTTTCCAGAGATTTTTTCATTTCCGCAAGATACGCGCTGAAAAATTCTTCCACCGTGATGTCGTTCGTGATTTTTTGGCAGGTGTTTTCAATCGCTTCGCGCGCTACGGTTAAGATTGTGCCCTCGACAGGGTGCGCCACCGCGCCGTAGGCGCATTTCACGCCCGCTTTGAGCGCCTTGCCAAAGGCTGTTAGCGACGCATAAGACAGCCCCTTTAACCCTTCCGCAAGCCCGAAAAAGAGCTGGGATAAGATTACGCCTGAATTCCCGCGCGCGCCAAGAAGCATACCCTGCGCCATCGCTTGCGCTTTCTCCCCAAGCGATTTATCGCTTGCGCCAAGTAAACCGTCCATACCGCCTTGTAATGTTAAATACATATTTTCGCCCGTATCGCCGTCGGGAATCGGGAATACGTTCAAATCGTTGACTTTTTGCAGGTTGGCTCTTAAATTCGCCACCCCGCCCAAAATCATTTTTTCAAATAAAACGCCGTCTATCGTGTTTTTTGTTTCCGTAAACACAAGAAAACTCCTTCCATTGTAAGTATTACACGGATATTGTAACATATTTTTATGACTTTTTCAA
>JAZOPU010000064.1:0-1054 GCA_045655705.1 Candidatus Scatosoma sp. | reverse complement strand
TTCGAGTCCCGATAAGGTCACCACGATGCCACCCAAAAGGGTGGCTTTTTTCGTGGTAACCTTATCGGGAAAGGTGAAGAATACGTCGGTTCGCGCGAGGAGCGATAGCGACGACACTTTCCGAGGGTGCCCTTTTAAGGGTATCGGAAATTCCCGCGAAAAGGTTCGATTTGGGTTGGTTAAGGCTCACCAATAAAAAACAAATCCGAACAGGAGTGTTCGGATTTGTTTTTTATTGAAATGCCACTTTGCGTGGAATTTATAAAATCTATTGCGCGCGACGAATAAGCTCTACGGGCTTTTTCTTGGTGATTTTAAATATGGGTAAAATGGAGGATAACACACCCGTCAAAAGACTAACAAGGGAGATAATCAGCACCTGACGCACACCAAAGAGTGCAAAGTGCACGGAAATATTCATAATTTCTACGATATATTTATTAACGAGATTAACGCCGAAAATCGCAAACACGTTTGCTAAAACGCCGTTGCATGCGGAAATGAGCAAGCTTTCGGTAAGGAAGGTATATAAAATATCTTTTCCGCCTGCGCCCAGTGCGCGAAGTACGCCCACGCTACGTTTTTTGTTTGCAATGCTCGTACTCATATAGTTATAGAGCATAAACACGGAAAAGAGTGCAAGCGCGATGGCAACGTATAAAAACAAATCGGCGACTTGGCGAATCACGGCTTGATTTTCCTTGATGAGCGTTAGAATAGAATTGTTATACCAATTGAGCGCGAAACCATTTTCGCTCGTCATATACTTTGCGAGCGCGCTTACGCCAAAACGCATACTCCGTTCGGAAAACAAAAGTTTAGAATAATCCCCTTGCTCAGAATACACGTTTATTTCTTGCATTAGGTTTTTATTCATCATCAGTTTATATTCGGAAACGGACGTAAAACGCTCGGGATCGATACCGAAATACACACCGACAATCTTCACTTCTTTTTCAATCTTTTTGCCTGTTGTCGTCGAACGCAAGCTAAGCACCGTGTTCACGCAAGCCGTTTTGCCATCTAATTTCAATTTGGAAAGAATGGTTTTCAA
>JAZOPU010000063.1:0-14967 GCA_045655705.1 Candidatus Scatosoma sp. | reverse complement strand
GCTACTCAATATGAATTTTTTTAGCGGTAATCAGTATTGCGACGTGTCGCCCTTTGGCGGAGTGGCGAGCGAAGACAAGCAGTTTTATTGGCAGTCGCGAAGAGTGTTCAATCACATTGCACCCACGATTGATTCTCGCCTGTCCAAGCTGGAAAAAATGCGCCCCACCGTTTGCGTGCGACCTTTTTCCGACGAGGATAGCGACGTGAAAACGGCAAAGCTTGCCACAGGCGTGCTTTCGTATGCGCAAGAGCGTATTCGTTTTGAAGAAACGCTGAAAAAAGCTACCGTTTGGTCGGAAGTGTGCGGGAGTGTGTTTTATAAGGTGAGTTGGGACGAAAACGGGGGCAGACAGGTTGCCGTGAGCGAGAACGGTAAGCCCATATACGAGGGGGAGGTGAGCGTCGTCGCCGTACCGCCGTTTGAGATTTTTCCCGATCGCTTGACAGCCGAAGATATGGACGAGCTGGAAAGCGTTATGCACGCACGCGTCGTGGGCGTGGACGAGATCTACGAGCGGTTTGGCGTGGAAGTGCAAGGCGGTGAAGTGGCGCAGTTATCGCTTGGGGGATATAGCGAGCCTACGGCGGGGAAATTGCCCTTGCATCAAGCAGGATTAACTACCCCTACGCCCGTGGCAAACGCCGTCGTGCTTATCGAACGCTATGAAAAGCCGAGCAATGCGTTCCCTGACGGGAGATTGGAGATCGTGGCGGACGGAAAGCTGTTGTATTCGGGCGGACTGCCGTTTGTCAACGGCGAAAGGGGTATGCGTACCTTCCCGTTCGTGAAACAGGATTGCTTGCGTATGCCCGCGGCGTTTTTCGGCGGGAGTATCGTGGACAGGCTAATTCCCGTACAGCGCGCCTATAACGCCGTGCGCAATAGAAAACACGAATTTTTAAACCGTATTTCTATGGGCGTGTTGACGGTGGAGGACGGTTCGGTGGATACCGACGAGCTGACGGAAGAAGGGTTATTGCCTGGAAAAGTGCTCGTGTACCGTCAAGGCGGGAAAGCACCCGAAATGCTCGATTGCGGGAGTGTACCGCCTGAATTCGCCGCGGAAGAAGAGTGGTTAGAGCGTGAATTTGCGCTCATTAGCGGGGTTAGCGATCTTTCCGAAAGCTCCACGCCTACAAGGGTTACGAGCGCGACGGGGTTGCAACTACTGCTCTCCCAAGACGAGTCTAGACTTTCCACAACGCTTTCCGCTATGGAACAGGCGATCAAGGAAGTGGGACGGCAAATACTTTGTTTATATAAGCAGTTTGCCGGTAACGCAAGGCTTATGACCATGACGGGCGAGAACAAGAAAACGCAGGCGTATTATTTCAATGCGTCCGAGCTGACGGAAGATATTCGCTTGGAAGCGCAAGGTACGGCTACGCCCGAAGAAAAACGCGCAACTATTTTGAAATTGTATGAAGCGGGCGTGCTTACGGACGAGAACGGAAAGCTTACGCAAGAGAACAAGAACCGTATTTTGGAAGCGTTCGGGTTCGCAAGCTATGAGAATGCGCAGGATATTTCACCGCTCCATATCGCAAAAGCGGGAGAAGAAAATATCGCTATGATTTCGCGGGATACGGGCGTGGACGATTATGACGATCACAAGCTTCATATCACCGAGCACACGCGGTTTTTGCTCTCGTCGGAGTTTAAAAAGCGCAAGGACGCGGACGCGCTCAAAGCGCGGTATGCGTTACATATTGCAAAACACAAGGAAAAGCAAAAGGAGGTATAATATATGGAAGTAAAGGACAACGCTTATATGCAAAACCAAACGGAAGAGCTCGCAGGGGCGACAGCGGGAAATGGGGATATGCCCGCACAGGCTTCGACGGATTTGGGGAAATTTAAGGACGTAAGCGCCCTTTTAAAAGCCTACGACTCGTTGCAATCGGAATTTACCAGGCGCAGTCAAAGGCTCAAAGACTTGGAAAGGCAAACGAAACAACTTGGGGATACGACAGATCAACAAGTCGAGGCGCGGGCGCAGGCACAAGGCGGGGCGGAAAAGCTCAAAAATCGTGCCAAAGAGCGTAAAGCCGAAGAGGCACGCTTTGATTCGTTCGTGCAAGAGATTGAAAGCGGAGAAACGCAACCAAGCTCGTTGCCTGACGTGGCGGGAGAACAGGTAAGTGGGAAAGAAGTGGGCGCAGGGCTGTCGGAAACACGAGAAAAGGCGTCCGTCGACGGCGAAAAAGTCGGCGCGATTTCTTCTGAACAACTGTTTACGCTCGCAAGCCGTGACGAGGGCGTGCGCTTGAAGATTATCGGGGAGTATTTGTCTTCGATCGGGAAATCGGGCGCACCGCTTATGCGCGGTGGGGCGGGACTGTGCGTTTCGCCAAGCTTGAAAGCCAAAAGTATCGGCGAAGCCGGGGCTATGGCTCTACGGTTCTTTAAAAAAGAACAAATCTCAACATTTTAAAAAAAGGAGTATTAGAATATGATTACAATTGAAACAGCGGATAACGCATTAAAATCTTTTTATTTGGACGCGGTGACGGAGGCTTTAAATTTGAAGGTCAATCCCTTACTTGCAAAAATCGGACAATCCACGGCGGACGTCGTGGGCAAGGACGTGCGTAAGCTCGTCAAAGTGGGCGTGTCGGGCGGTCTCGGCGCGGGAACGGAAACGGGGGATTTGCCCTCTGCTTCCGAAACGAAGAGAGTACAATTCGTATCTACGCTTAAAAATCTCTACGGTACAATTGAAATTTCCGACAAAGCACTTCGCGCTTCGGCTACCAACGAGGGTGCGTTCGTGGATTTGCTTAACGACGAAATGCAATCGCTCGTGAAAAGCGCGTCCTTCCATTTCGGCAGAATGCTCTTTGGCGACGGCTCGGGATATCTCACCGATATATTCGACGCGACGAGAAACGAAATCTACACGGCGAACGTGCAAAACGTTGCCGAAGGTATGATCGTCGATTTTTATAAAGACGGTCAGCCCGTTGCCAGCTTGCAAAAACGAAAAATCGTTGCCGTGGACAGAGTGAACAGAAAAATTTTCATCGACGGCGAACCTACGGATAGCGCTACGGTTGAAAATACGCAATTGTATTTACACGACGCAAAAGACTACGAGCTTACGGGTCTGAAAGCCATTTTTGACAGCGAAGAGCTGTACGGTATGAACAAGGAAGGCAATTTCTTTTTGAAACCGTATAAGGAAACCGACGTGGGGGATATTACTGAAAATATCATTCAATACGCGATGGATTGCATCGAAGAAGCTTCGGGCAGCAAAGTCAACTTTATCGTTTGCTCGTGGGGGGTAAAACGTGCGCTCGTGGAATATTACAGAAGTCTTTCTACCATTTTACCTACGGTGGAATTTGAAAACGGACTTAAAGCTATGAGCTTTAACGGTGTGCCCGTCGTTGCGGATAGATTCTGCCCCGAAGGCACTATGTACTTGCTCAATACCGACGATTTTAAATTACATCAGCTTTGCGATTGGAAGTGGCTCGAAGGCGAAGACGGCAAGATTTTGAAACAAATCCCCGGCAAGCCTGTCTATACCGCTACGCTCGTTAAATATGCGGAGCTTATGTGCGAACGTCCCGCCGGTCAGGGCGTGCTTACGGGTATCACCGAGCAGTAATTCCGTAAGGGTTAGGAAAAAGGCGCTCACGCAAAATTACGGTGTGAGCGCCGTATTTTTAAGGAGGTTGGTTTATGAAAGTTTTGGATATTATTCTTGCGGCGGCAACCGAGCTTGGTATCGCCGACGAAGTCAACGACTACGTGTCAGGCGGTTCGGAAAACGCCAAAGCGGATACGGAAAATTTGCTCCGTGCATTCAATCTCGTAGAGAACGAGTTGGCGCTCGATTATTTGCCCTTACGCGCCGAAGAAGAAGTGGAAACGACCACGGGCGCAATCGAGTATTCCGCCTTTTCCCGTTCTGCCGTGCGTATACTGCAAATTACCGATACATGGGGCAACGAACTGGAATTTAAGCTTTTTCCCGATTACGTGAAAACACAATGCGGGAAAGTGCGCGTTTGCTATACCTACACGCCGACGGAAAAAACGTTTACCGACGAAAGCGAGTTTCACGCGCTCGTGAGCGTGCGTTTGTTCGCGTATGGGATTGCGTCGGAGTTTTGTTTGGCGAGCGGGCGGTTTGAAGAAGCGGCGATTTGGGACAAGAAATACAAGCAAGCCATCGCCGCGACGTACCGCGCAAAGCCCGTCAAAAAAATAAGTTCAAGAAGGTGGGTGTGAAAAATGAAATTGGGAAAGACCAAACGGGTGCGCTACGACGCGTTTTCCGTCGTTGAAAAGGACGGGAACGAGGTTGGGCAAAAAGGACTTTTGGCAAGCGAGAGCGAAAACTGTCAAACGGGGGAAAGCTTGAAAACGGGCGTGGGCGTGCATATACTTTTGCGCCCCGACGGTAGCGGGTATGGCATTGGCAATACTACGCCCGTCGCGGATTATTATTTCTTCTTGCCCAGCGGGGAAAGCGGAAAATATGGATTCGTCACGAAAAAAGGGTTGGTGTTTCTCGACAACGGCACGAAGCCACTCAGCCGATATGATTTTACCGTGCGCACGGGCGGGACGCTCGTATTTGATAGCGAAAACAATGCAAAAATGGCGTTCGCCAGCGAAAAGGGCGTGTTTCTATACGACGAGCAATCGGGAATGGTTCAAGTCAACAATACGCCGGTGAGCACAGCCGTGTGCTTTTTTAACGAACGGCTCTTTTGCGTGGAACAACCCTTTACGCTTATTTACAGCGCGCCGACAGAGCCAAGCAATTTTGAGTGCACCGTCGACGGCGGGGGGCGTATCGCGCTCCCCACGGCAAAAGGAAAAATCGTTGCGCTTTGCGCTTTTAAAGAATACTTATACGTTTTTTACGAATACGGTATAAGCCGTTTGCAAGGCGCGGGAAGCGGAAAGGATTTTTGCGTGGAGAGTTTGCCATATAGCGGTGGGCGCATCTTTGGGGGTTCGGTGGGTGCGTGCGAAAACAAGATTTTCTTTTTGACGGAAAACGGCTTGTTTGCTTTTGACGGAACGAATGTACAGCGCGCGTGCGCAAACTTGGGTTTCGACATAAAAACAGGCGACCAGGTATGCGCGCACGCTACCGCGGACGGGAAATATTATTTGCGCTATCAAGGTGGCGACGACAAGGAAAAAGGCTTGGTTGTAGACGGGGCGACGGGGCAAGGATATCATAGCTTTGCGATGACGGGTCTTTCCGCTTGCAAGGGCGAAGCGTTGTGTTATGAGAACGCGGGGTTTTGCCGTTTGCGCGAGAGTGACGCGTTGCCGTCGGGGGAAAAAGCGTATTTTACCGCGAACAATCTTTCGTTTGGGGTCTTGGGCGTGAAAACCTTGAAGTCGTTGCGGTTTTTCGGGCACGGGAGCGCGCGGGTGTTCGTGAGTGCGGGCGGTAGAACGAGAGAAAGCTTTGTGGATATATCCACGGGCTGTCGCGACGCGTTTATCGGCGTGCGCGGACAGGCGTTTACTTTGAAAATACAGCTTGATAAAGACACGGAAATTAGAGCGATAGAAGCGGAGGTGGTTGCATGACGATTGATATTATTTCTTATACGGACGAGCAGTATGCCCAGCTCTCCGAAGAACAAATTTTGGAAGTGCAGTCGGCGCAATTAAAAAAAGAACGGTTGAAAGCACGGCTGGAAGAAGATATCGTCGCGCAAAAGAACGAGCTGTTATCGCAGGGCGTGTTCCGTTCGGATATTTTTGCTTTATGTAAAAATAAATTGCAAAAAAAATATGAACTCGAAGTGGAAAACTTACGCGACTCGTTGCTCTTTTATTTGCGTTTTGCCTCCAAAGCCACGGTGAGCGAAGCGGGATATCCTATTGATTATTCCTTGGCTGTGCCCGAGCGGTATATCGTCGTGCGGGATTATTATTTGAATACCTATTCGGACGCGGACGAGCGGTTTGCCGTCTTTAAAAACGACAAGGTCGCGCCCGTGTATCTCAATGAAACGTATAGCACGCTGTACGCACAGCTTAAAGCGAGTACTTCGGGCGGTATTTAAAAAAGAAAAAGCGCATCCTTGCAAAGGGTGCGCTTTTGCGTGGGGGGTAAATTTGTTTAAAAAGTTTACAAAATAATGAAAAAAAAGTTGTTTTGTTGAAAAATATGTGGTATAATGGTTTTACTATAAAAAATTTATTTATAAGGAGTGTTGGTTATGCGTAGAAAAGCAGAAGCGGTGGAAACGGGAAACGATGAAATCGTCGTGAAAAACAAAACCGCGAAAAAAGTTATGGGATTTATTTTCCTTGGCATTACGCTTGCTATGGTAGTGGTTATCGTTGTGCTCGTGTTGCAACGTTTGTTCAAGCCTACCTATGAGCTTTCGGAGAACGGACAATATTACATAGTTACCGACGTTGGCGACAAGCAAAAAGAACTTGAAATTGAAGCAGAATACGAGGGTTTACCCGTAAAAGCAATCGCCGAAGAGGCGTTTAAGGATGCAACCGCTTTGGAAAAAGTGGTTATTCCCGAAGGCGTGGAAATAATCGGCAAAAACGCGTTTGAAAATTGTAGCGCGCTTAAAGAAGTTTCTCTCCCTTCTACCGTTACGGTGATTACGGAAGGAGCGTTTAAAAATTGCGACGCTTTGACGGAAATCGTTATCCCCGATACGGTAACGAAAATCGAATCGTATGCATTTTACGCTTGCGACGGCGTAAAGAAAATTTCTATCGGCAAAGGTGTTACGAGCCTTGGTAGAGAATCGTTCTCGGGTTGTGTAAACGTAGAAGAAATCTATTACAATCCCGTAAATTGTGAAGCTGTACTTATAACGGAAGATGCAAACGGTAAAAAGAACTACAATATTCGTCACGCGTTCTACGCAGTTGGTACGAAAGCAAATTCTTGCACGTTGACGATTGGTAAGGACGTGGAGTACGTTTCTATGTATATGTTCTACGATACCCCGCTCAATGCATTCGACGAAGAGTGTGGACTTACGGCGATTGTATTTGAAGAAGGTAGCGTTTGCAAAAAAATCGGCGACGAGGCGTTTAAAGCTGAAAACTTTGTTGAGCAAATTATTCTCCCTAACACGCTTGAAAAAATCGGCAGATTTGCATTTGCGGGTTGTGAAGAACTTGTCGTATTCTTTGAAGGAACGGCAAAACAATTTGAGTTTATCACGTCGAACGGTTGGAATAAAAAGTACGAAGAAGATAAAACTACCAACCGTGTAAAGGTATATTTCTATAGCGAAGAGCAAACGACGGACGCGAATGCTTGGCATTACGACGTAGACGGCGTGCCTACGCTTTGGAATCCTGCACCTGCACAAAACTAATTGATAAGACAAAAATAGACCGCTGTGCAAACGGCGGTTTGTTTTTTTGTCGAAATAGTTTACAAAAAAGAAAAATAGTGATATAATGGTAATAGTGAAGTATTTGCTTTTCAAGCAAAAGTGAAAAAATGCACTTATACAAGGAGTTTTTATGGTACAAAATGCGTTATTGCGTGAAAATGCGCGTAAACAGCTTGGTGAAAATATTTTTAAGAGTAAATGGTTGACCATGCTCGCGGTTTGTGCAATGTTACCGCTTGCCGAAGCGGCGGCAACGAGCTTGTTTATATTTGGCGTAATCGTCGTTATTATTATTTCCGGTCCGCTTCTTTACGGTGTGGCGCGGGCGACCGTCGAGTGCGTGGAAGGGGAAAAGTGGGACGTGTCGCACGCGTTCGTCGGCTTTTCCGAAAACTTCGGACATTCCGCTATGCTCGGGTTTTTACAAATGCTTTTGACCTTTTTATGGTCGTTGCTTTTGGTTGTGCCTGGAATTGTGAAAAGTTATTCGTATGCGATGTGTTTTTATATCCAACAAGAAAAAAATAATAAGGGCATAGAGCCGATTGATTGTATTACGCAAAGCCGTCAAATGATGGACGGGCACAAGTGGCAGTTGTTTTGCTTGGATTTGAGCTTTTTGGGTTGGTATATCGTGGGGGCGTTGTGCTTGGGTATTGGTATATTTTTCGTTGCGCCTTATCACCAAACGGCGCGGGCGAATTTCTACGAAGCTTTAAAAGCCGAGCTTATGCCCACGGAAATCGTGCAAGGAGAGATAGAAGAAAATGTATAATGAAAAAATGTATACGCTGGGCAGTAAGCGTTCGACGATAAGAGAAATTTTTGAGTATGCAAAGGTGCGTGCGAGCGAGATTGGCGCGGAGAACGTGTTCGATTTTTCCATCGGTAATCCGTCCGTGCCTGCGCCCAACGCGGTGAACGAGAGCATTTGCCGTATCGTCAAAGAAATGCCGTCCGTACAGCTCCACGGCTACACTTCCGCGCAAGGGGACAAGACTGTTCGCGATACAATCGCTTTGAATTATTCCCGTCGGTTTGGCGTGGCGGTTTCGGGCGACGATTTATATATGACCTGCGGGGCGGCGGCGTCGCTGACGATCACGCTCAAAGCGTTACAAGAAGAAAACGACGAGTTTATCGTGTTTGCGCCCTTCTTCCCTGAATACCGTGTGTTCGTGGAAAACGCGGGGGCAAGGCTCGTGGTCGTGCCTTCCGACGAAAAGACCATGTTACCTGATTTTACCGCGCTCAAAAAAGCAATCAATCCCCATACCAAAGGGGTGCTTATCAATTCTCCTAACAACCCGTCGGGGGTGGTGTACGGGGAGAATATCTTGCAAGAGCTTGCTAAAATCTTGAAAGAAAAGAGCGAAGAATACGGCAAGAAAATATACCTTATCTCGGACGAGCCGTACCGTGAGCTTGTATACGATACGGCGACGGCGGTGGCAAGCCCGATGCGTTATTACGACGATACGTTCGTTTGTTATTCCTATTCAAAATCGCTTTCGCTCCCCGGGGAGCGCGTGGGGTATATTTTAGTCAGCCCCAAAGCGGAGAATGCGAAAGCGTTATATGCGTGCGTATGCGGTGCGGGGAGAGCCTTGGGGTTTGTGTGCGCGCCTGCGCTGTTCCAGCGCGTGGCGGCAGAGTGCGACGGCTTGACGGCGGATTTGAGCATTTACAAGCGCAACCGCGACCTTTTGTATAACGCACTCACAAAATACGGCTTTACCTGCATTTACCCCGACGGCGCGTTTTATTTATTCGTCAAAGCCGCGGAAGCGGATGCGAAAGCCTTTTGCGAAAAGGCAAAAAAATACGAGCTATTGCTCGTGAACGGTGCGGATTTTGGCTATGCGGGCTGGGTACGCGTGGCGTATTGCGTGCAAACGGAGCAAATCGAACGCGCATTGCCGTTGTTTGAAAAATTAGCAAAAGACTATAATTTATAGGTGAAGTATTTGCCCGTTAGGCAAAAGTGAAGTATGCCGAAAGGCAAGTGAATTAGCGACTTTGTCGCAGTGAAGTATGCCCCTTTGGGGCAAGTTGTGGAAATATTACAATAACTTTTTCGCGAAAGCGAAAAAATTTCACTTGCGCGGAGCGTAAATTTCACTTTAACGGAGTTAAAAATTCACTTTTCGCAGAGCGAAAAAATTTCATTTTCGTTTATGAAAACTCTTACTTGTACTGGGCATAGACCCAAAGGTTTTGCCTGGGATTATTACGACAAAACTTGCTACGAGCATAAAAAATACCTTGACGAGCTTAAAAGGATCGTCGGGGAGTTTGTCGAGCAGGGCTATACCCGTTTTATCAGCGGGGGGGCGCTTGGCGCGGACTTGGATTTCGCGGAAACCGTATTATTATATAAGGAAGTAAATCCTAATATCCTTTTGGAAATTGCCGTGCCTTGCGCCGATCAGGCAGGGCGGTGGTCGAACGCGGATAAGAAACGCTATGATACTATTCTTTCTCGCGCGGACGAAGTGAACGTGCTTTCCGAGCGTTACACCCCTTGGTGTATGCACGCGCGCAATCGGTATATGGTGGATAAGTCCGACGCGGTTCTCGCTATCTGGAACGGGAAGCAGGAGGGCGGGACGTTTCAAACGCTTACCTACGCGAAAAAGAAAGGTAAACACACGGTTATTTTGTCTATTTGAGCGTGCGAAAAAAAATATTAAAAATTTTTTAAAAAATTGTCAAAAAAGATTGACAAGCCCCTGAAAGTGTGGTAAACTTATCCTACGCACCGAACAGGGGTGTAATTTTTTTGTATGGAGTTTTGATTATGGCAACCAAAACGGCAAGAGCCAAAATTACGTTTGAATGCACGGAGTGCAAGCACAGAAACTACGATAGTTTGAAGAACAAGAAAAACGATCCCGACAGACTCGTTTTGAGCAAGTATTGCCCGTTCTGCAAAAAGCACACGGAGCACAAGGAATCTAAATAATCTATTGCCGCGTATTTTTCGGGGCGCTTTCGCGCTATAAAAATTCGCGCTATGAGGTAACAAATGGCAAACGCATCAAAATCTAAAAATAAGAAACCCAGCTGGTTTCGTCGCGTCGGCGCAAAGTTTAGAGAAACTTTCTCCGAGCTTAAACGCGTAACGTGGCCTACCTTCCCCACCGTTTTAAAAACGACGGGCGTGGTTCTTGTGATCGTCGCCTCGTTCCTTGCAGTCGTTACGGGCGTTGACGCCCTCCTTGGCTGGCTGCTCGGACTCATTTCATAATCGGAGGACAAGTATATGCCAATCAACGAAGAACCTAAGTGGTATATCCTGCACACCTATTCCGGTTATGAGGCAATGGTGAAGGACAGCTTGGAAAAACTCATTGAAAATAATAACCTCGGCGATTATATCGTAGACCTTAAAATCCCTATGGAACAGGTCATTGAAGAGAAAAACGGTAAGCTTAAAGTGGTCGAAAGAAAGCTTTTGCCTTGCTACGTTTTTATTAAAATGATCTATACCAATCAGATTTGGTATTACGTGACCAGTACCCGCGGGGTTACAGGCTTTTGCGGTCCGCAAGGCAGACCTATTCCTATGAAACCCGAAGAAATCAAGAAAATGAAACTTGAAGAAACGGGCGAAGTGGGTTCGTTTGCCGTGGGCGATTCCGTATCTATTGAAGAAGGGCCTTTGAAGGGCTTTGTCGGTACGGTTAAATCTGTCAACGCACAAGCACTCAAAGCTACCGTTTCTACGACGATGTTCGGCAGAGAAACGGACGTGGACGTCGAATTCGTCCAAATGAAAAAAGTGGAAGGGGACGTCCCTGAAACGCAAGCGGAATAACCCGCACTTAATTTGTTAAAAAAGTGGGAGAAACGTCAAATCTTTTAGGGCGTTTTGCAAAAACCACTAAGGAGAAATATTTATGGCTAAGAAAATTACAGCAGTCGTAAAATTGCAACTTCCCGCAGGCAAAGCAACGCCTGCTCCTCCCGTAGGCTCGACGCTTGGTCCGTTCGGTATCAACTTGCCCGGCTTTACGAAGGAATTCAATGCAAAAACGGCAGACAAACCCGGTCTCATTATCCCCGTGGTTGTAACGATCTATCAAGACCGTTCTTTCACGTTCATTTTGAAGACTCCCCCCGCACCCGTTTTGATCAAGAAAGCTCTTGGTATCGAAACTGCAAGTGCAAAACCCAACAGCGTGAAAGTTGGTAAGCTTACCAAAGCACAGGTCGAAGAAATCGCGAAAACGAAAATGCCCGACCTCAACTGCACTAGCTTGGAAAGTGCGATCAGCATGGTAGCCGGCACCGCTCGTAGTATGGGCGTTACCGTCGAAGAGTAATAGGAGGCGGTGAAAATGAAACACGGAAAGAAATATCAAGATAGCGTGAAAGCGTTTGATTTAACGAAACAATACGAAGCGGAAGAAGCTGTTTCCATTCTTCTTGAAACCGCAAAAGCAAAATTCGACGAAACGGTAGAAATGCACGTGCGTTTGGGCGTTGACCCCCGTCAAGCGGATCAACAAGTACGTGGCGTGCTCGTGCTTCCCAACGGTACGGGTAAAACCAAGAAAGTTTTGGTTATCGCAAAAGGTGCGAAAGCGGACGCTGCGGCGGCTGCTGGCGCAGACTACGTGGGCGCGGAAGAGCTTATCGCAAAAATTCAAAACGAAAACTGGTTTGATTTCGACGTTATGATCACCACCCCGGATATGATGGGTATGGTAGGTCGTATCGGTCGTGTGCTCGGTCCTAAGGGCTTGATGCCTAACCCTAAGTCCGGTACGGTTACGATGGACGTAGAAAAGGCTATCAAAGAAGTTAAAGCTGGTAAAGTGGAATATCGTCTTGACAAAACGGCGATCATTCACTGCCCTATCGGTAAAAAGAGCTTCGGTAAAGAAAAGCTCGTGGAAAACTTCACCGCGCTTATGGACGCGATCGTGAAAGCGAAACCCGCTGCTGCAAAAGGTCAATACGTGAAGAGCGTTACGCTTGCTTCTACGATGGGACCTGGTGTTAAGGTGGCTACGAAAGCGTAAAAACGCATTTTTATAAATTAAAAATAAAATTTTCTTCCAAGGCAGTTAAAAATAGTTGACTGCCTTGGCGGGAAATGCTATAATAGGACAGTAAATATCAGCCGTAGAAAACGAGCATCGTAAGATTTGATGGGAAACCGCTCGTCGAGGTTTAAGGAATAAGTTTGTAAAAACAATACCCTTATGCCGTGCGGCGTAAGGATTTTTTATTAGTCTTAAAGGAGGTAAAACTATGTCGGCAAACGTAGAAGCTAAAAAACAGGTAGTAGAAGAAATCAAAGCGAAAATTCAGGCAAGCAAGTCTATCGTCCTTGCGGATTATAACAAGCTTACCGTTTTGGAAGTAACCGCTTTGAGAAGAAAATTCAAAGAAGCAAACTGCGAATATAAAGTGTATAAGAACACGCTCGTTAGAAAAGCGTTCAACGAACTCGGAATTACCGATTTCGATAAAGATTTGAACGGTACGACGGCAACCGTGTTCTGTGCAGACGAAACGAGCGGTGCGGCAGTTTTCGCAAAAGAAACCAAAGCAAACCCCGCCCTTGTGGAAAAAATTGTTCCTAAGTGTGCATTCGTTGAAAACAAATATCTCGACCAAGCAGGCGTGAAAGAGCTTTCCGCTATCCCTTCCAAGGATACGCTTATTGCAAAGATGCTCGGTTGCTTGCAGTCGTCCTTGTCCAAGTTCGTTGGTGTTTTGGACAGCATTGCGAAAGCAAAAGAAAATAACTAATTATTAAAAAATCATTAAATTAAAAAATCGGAGGATTAAATTACCATGGACGTACAAAAACTCATTGAAGAAGTAAAAGCTATGACCGTTCTTGAATTGAACGAACTTGTAAAAGCACTTGAAGCAGAATTCGGCGTAAGCGCAGCAGTTGCAGCAGCTCCCGCAGCAGGCGGCGCAGCAGCAGAAGCAGCTCCCGCAGCAGAAGAAAAGACGGAATTCGACGTTGTTCTTAAAGACATCGGACCTAACAAAATCGCGATCATCAAAGTTGTTCGTGAAGCTACGGGTCTTGGTCTTGCTGACGCGAAGAAAGCAGTTGAATCTATGGGCGTTATCAAAGAAAACGCTCCCAAGGCTGACGCTGAAGCTCTCGTTGCAAAACTCAAAGAGAACGGCGCTACCGCTGAACTTAAATAAGTTTTACCTGAAAATCAAAAAAGACTACCCGTCGGGTAGTCTTTTTTAATATTCTTTCCGTCCGCACAAAATATCAATGCTAATATCAAAATAATCCGCCAGCTTCCAACATTCGATAATGCTCGGTTCGTTAAGTCCCTGCTCCCAACGCGATAAATTCGCTTGGCTCGTTCCGATTTCTTGCGCAAGTTTGCGCTGGGATAAGTTCTGCCCCTTGCGTAATTCCGCTATTTTGTTATTCCTAAAATTAAGTTCCATATAATATTATTATACAAAAATGTATCAAAAATGCTTGACAAATACAAATTTGTATCATATAATATATTCATAAAATATTTTCGGAGGTTTTATTATGGCAATTCCTACTACGACTTGGTTTCTCGTAAAGCGAAACGGTAGGCAAATTTGTGTGGAGGTTAAACACTACGTAAGCAACGGTTATGCGGCGAAAAGAGATATGATGGCTTTATATGGAATTTCCCCTTCTGATATCGTGACTTCGTCGGGTGGTTCAAGAAATCCTTGGCCTACTTTGGCTTGCAATTCTTTTGACGGGACAAATTCACATTAAAGGGGATAAAAACAATGGGATTTTTTAGTAAATTATTTGCGAAACCGAAAACTTTAGAGGAAGAGCTTGCAGAACAACATCCAACGAGTTGGTATGAAAGCAAGGCGACGAGCATATTTTCGAAAGTATTTGGAAAATACGACGAAGAGGGTGAAGAGGCGGCTATCAATTTGTTTTGCTTGAAATACTTCGAGTCTTTTGAAAACGTAACGCAATTACGGGGGCAAGGGATAGAAATCAATACGGCTATGATAGCAAAAGAATTGACCTGTTACATCAAAAGGCTTATAAGCGAACAAACCGAAACGGCGTATAAGGTATTTTACGCAGGGCAGGTTTTCAAGGAAAGCAAAAGCCCGTTCGTTCGTTTCGTCAAGAAATTAAACCACAATTTTTACGGGCAAACGGCTTTTTATATCAGCGAGCTTATCTTTTTAGGGTATATCGACGTGGATAAACACGAATGGCTGTATGACAAGGCGTTGTTTGCGTTCGACGCAAAATCCGACAACGAAAACGGAACGGGATTATTTGAAAAAATAGGCAACGTATTATCCGAAAAAGGTCTTCTCACCGACAGTATTATTGCAGAAATTCAAGAAACAATGCAATAAACGGACTATGGCGCGAACAAAATCGCGATCATCAAAGTTGTTCGTGAAGCTACGGGTCTTGGTCTTGCTGACGCGAAGAAAGCAGTTGAATCCATGGGCGTTATCAAAGAAAACGCTCCCAAGGCTGACGCTGAAGCTCTCGTTGCAAAACTCAAAGAGAACGGCGCTACCGCTGAACTTAAATAAGTTTTACTTTAAGACAAAAAACACGGCTTTCGAGCCGTGTTTTTTTATT
>JAZOPU010000062.1:0-2316 GCA_045655705.1 Candidatus Scatosoma sp. | reverse complement strand
ATGTTTACAAAATACTTGATTTTTTGACGAACGTATGCTACAATATATATAACTATACGCGCGTATAGTTGCTTTTTGTGTGAAAAAAATTCGGGCTAGCCCGTTTTGCAATCCCTGATTGCAAAACGACGATTTATAGGTTATAAAGGAGAAATGATTATGAAGAAACTCAACAAATTTATCGCGTTTGTCGCAACGGCTATTCTTTGCTTTGCTATGTTTGCCTTTGCAGGCTGCAACAAAGCGGAAGCGTACACGTTCACCGTAAAAAACGCAGACGGTACGGCGGCAACGGGCGTGGAAATCCAGCTTTGCAATATGAATGAAAACGGGGTTTGCGATATGCCCGTGTCCGTAGACGAAAACGGAAAAGCGGAAGTCGTTCCCACTTGGGGCGAAGGCGAATTTGAAATCCACGTCCTTAAAAACAACAACCAGGTAGAGTTTGAAGGTGCGGAAAAAACCCCTGCTACTTTCGACGAAATTGAAATCACGCTCAAATAAAACATAAGGCTGAATTTTATGAAATTTTTGAAAAAACTTTCCCTGCTTATCCTGTGCCTTGTCGCTTGTCTTGCAATCGGCATTGTTTCCGCTTGCAAAGATAAAAAGGAAGAAGGCGGCACGGAAGAGCTTGCGGAATACGTTTATAAAGTACGCGTACAATCAGAAGGCGGTTTTGGTCTTAAAAACGTCGTGGTTGGTTTATACGACGGCGACACGCTCGTGAAAGAAAAAACCACGAGCGCACAAGGCAACGCCTATTTCACCGAAGAAGACGGTATCGAGCTCGGTGAATACGAAGTACGCCTTTCCGACGTTCCCGCAGGTTGGAACGCAAACGAAGAAATTACCTATAAAACTTCGACGACTAGTCAATCGGATCTTACCGTCGCTATGAAAGCAAAACTGATCACGGACGAAACGATTCCTACGGATAAGCGGTATCAGCTTGGCGACGTTATGTACGATTTCACGATCACCGATTGTGACAATCAATCACACACCCTTTCTACCCTTTTGGAAGAAAAGAAAATGGTGATGCTCAACTTTTGGGCAACTTGGTGCGGACCTTGTAAGTCGGAGTTCCCCGCTATGCAAAACGCATACGTGGAATCCACGGAAAACGTGGAAATTCTCGCAATCAGCACGACGGACGATCAAGCGGCGGTTAAAGATTACAAAAGCGAAAACGGGCTTTCTTTCCCCATGGCAGGCGGAACGGATCTCCCTGCGCGTTTTGGCGTTAGCTCCGTACCTGCAACGATCATTATCGATCGTTACGGCGTAATTTCTTATTGGCACGTAGGCTCAATGACGGCAAAGAGCGACTTTATCGGGCTTTTTGATAAATTCACGGGCGAAAACTACTTGCAAACGGTTATCGATGCGGACGGATACGAAGGCGGCGACAACGAAAACACGGACGAAACGGAACAGGTAAAACCTAACGTTTCTGCACCCTCTACTTCCGACGTTGACACACTGTTAAATCCTAACGGCGGTTTCTCATCGAGCTGGGATAACGGCGAATATTCTTGGCCGTTCACCATTCAAACGCACGAAAGCGGCGATAAAGCACTGTATGCGTCCAACAAAGGCGTACACAACTCCTACTCGCTTATCTATATCGACTTTACGGCATCTGCAAACGACGCGTTGTTCTTCGACGGCGCAATCAGTACGGAAGAGAACGCGGACTTCTTGCACGTATTTATTGACGGCAATCTTATTCATTCCATCTCGGGCAATTCTGAGCCCAAGTGGGAAACGTACTGCGCGTACGTATTCAAGGACGGCGAAGCGGGAAAACACACGCTCTCGTTTAGCTTTGTCAAAGACGCGAATATGTCGGGCGGGGAAGACGAAGTTTGGATTAAGAACTTGCGTATCGGCACAAAAGACGAGATTTCGAGCGTGGATATTATCCGCAACGCGGCAACGCAACGAAACGAAAAGCCCGAACAGTACACCACGCAAGCAAAACAATATCAAAACTATGTTACTACCGCTTATAACCAAACGGACGGATACTACCACGTAGGCTCGGCAGACGGACCTTTGCTCTTTGCCAACCTTATGAAAGGCTCGCTTTGGAATAAATACGATTTGTGGCAACTTGCGTATAACGAGCTTTTGATCGTGGACGGTATGAACGTTGGCGCAGCGCTCGAAGATTACGCTTGGGCAGCAACCAACTCCAAGAACGGCTACGTGCCCGTGACCAAAGAGCTCAAACACGTTCTGCAAACGGTCGTTAAAGCAAACAACGTGGAAGGTATGACGGCGGATAGCGAATACCACCTTGCCGATTAC
>JAZOPU010000061.1:0-1566 GCA_045655705.1 Candidatus Scatosoma sp. | reverse complement strand
GCCTTTATGCAAACGTTTAACGTCGTCGTACAGCTAGGCGCGATCTTGGCGGTTATCGTATTGTTTTGGCGCAAACTCTTCCCTTGGAAGAAAGACGAAACGCAAGGCAAGATCGTGGCGGACAAAGCCGTGTTTACGCTTTGGGGCAAGGTACTCGTTGCTTGTTTACCCGCGGGCATTATCGGGATTTTATTCGACGATATTTTAGAAACGTATCTTCACCGTCCGCTCGTAATCGCGCTTATGCTCATTATCTACGGCGTAGCGTTTATTCTCATTGAGAACCATTATAAAGGCAAAGAATTACCGCTCAAAACCACGGCGGATATCACCTATAAACACGCGCTTATTATCGGTGCGTTTCAGGTACTCTCGCTAATCCCCGGCACGTCCCGCTCCGGTGCAACGATCATCGGCGCGTTACTTATCGGTGTGGCTAGACCTGCGGGCGCGGAATTTACTTTCTTTCTCGCAATCCCCGTTATGCTCGGTGCAAGCGCGATCAAGATTTTAAAATTCCTTTTATCAAGCGGTAGTTTTACGGGCGCGGAAGTGGGTTATTTACTCATCGGCGTATGCGTCGCTTTTATCGTGTCTATGCTTGCGATTAAATTTTTAATGAATTTCGTAAAAAAACACGATTTCAAAGTGTTTGGTTGGTATCGAATTGTGCTCGGCGCAATCGTGATTGCCGCGCTCGTCGTTCCCCCGCTCGTCGCCTAAACAACGCAAAAAAATTCCCGTTCGCGTGAACGGGAATTTTTTATTGCACTTTTTTATTTTTTCATTGCAGCAACTTGCTTTGCAACTTCTTCGTTCAAGTCTTCGCTCTTCTTTTCAAGACCTTCGCCCATGACAAAGAATGCGAATCTATTGATCGACGTGTTGCCCGCTTTCACAAGGTCGGAAACTTTCTTGGAATCGTCTTTAATAAACGCTTGTTCCATAAGACAGTTTTCTTCGTAGAATTTCTTAATTCTACCCATAACCATTTTTTCCGCGATTGCTTCGGGTTTGCCTTCGTTGATCGCTTGTTGTTTAAGCACTGCTTTTTCCTTTTCAAGCGTTTCCGCGGAAACTTCGTCTTTGGTAAGGTAAGCCGCTTTCGTGAACGCGATTTGAAGGGTTACGTCGTGCGCAACTTCCTGCGCCGCGTCCGTTGCTTCGCCTGCCATATCCAAAATAACGCCAAGCTTACCGCCAAGGTGGATATAGCTCTTCAAGAAGCCGTCCGTTTCATAACGAACAAATCTTCTCACGGCAATCTTTTCACCGATGATCGCGATTTTGCTCTTCAAATATTCTTCCACCGTGCCTTCCGAGCAAGCGCAAGCTAAAAGCGCGTCTACGTCAGCAGGGTTGTTTGCAATAATAACCTTGGCAACTTCCGTTGCGATTTCAGCAAATTGAGGATTTTTTGCAACGAAGTCGGATTCGCAGTTAAGTTCTACGAGCACGCCTTTCTTGCCGTCGATATAGCAAGAAACGATACCTTCCGCCGCGATACGCGAAGCTTTCTTGTCCGCTTTCGCAATACCTCTTTCTCTCAAAAGTTCCGCTGCTTTG
>JAZOPU010000060.1:0-10818 GCA_045655705.1 Candidatus Scatosoma sp. | reverse complement strand
TAAGGCAGAGGAAAACAAGGCGGTCATAGTACCGGGATACACTCATCTTCAGAGAGCGCAGCCTATAACCTTCGGACATCATCTTATGGCTTACGCAATGATGCTTTTGCGCGATATATCAAGACTTCGCGACGCAGTTGACAGAATGAATTATTCGCCTATCGGCTGTTGCGCGCTGGCGGGAACTACGTATAATACCGACAGACGCTTTGAGGCAGAGGAGCTTGGCTTTGGCGGACTTATGAGAAACAGTATCGACGGCGTTTCCGATAGAGATTTCTGTGTAGAACTCTTGTCTGCGTTTTCGCTGATTATGACACATTTATCCAGATTTAGCGAAGAAATTATTTTGTGGGCGAGCTGGGAATTTAAATTTATCGAACTTGACGATAGTTACACGACCGGTTCTTCCATTATGCCGCAAAAGAAAAATCCCGATATGGCGGAACTTGTGCGCGGAAAAACGGGGCGTGTATACGGGGATTTGATGGCAACGCTCACGATGCTCAAAGGCTTACCGCTTGCGTATAACAAGGATATGCAAGAAGACAAAGAAATGATTTTCGACGCGGTTGATACGGTGAAAATTTGTTTAGAAGTGCTTGCGCCTATGGTACAAACGATGAAAATCAACGGCGAAAACACTTATCGCGCGGCACAAAAGGGGTTTATCAACGCCACCGACCTTGCCGATTACTTGACCAAAAAAGGTATGCCGTTTAGAGCGGCGTATAAGATCGTTGGGCAAATCGTGGCGGAATGTATTCAAAAAGATCTGGTTTTGGATAATTATCCGTTGGAAAGCTATCAAAAGTATAGCGAGCTGTTCACGGACGATTTATACAAGGAAATAGCCTTGGAAACTTGCGTGGAAAAGCGCAATAGCGAAGGCGGGGCGAGCCCTGTTTCCGTACGAAAGCAAATCGACGAGGTTAGAAAGGAATTGAAAAAATGAAAAAGGTATTCATAGACGGTAGCGCGGGCACGACGGGGCTTCGCATATACGAACGGCTTTCCCAGCGCAAAGACTTACAGCTTATCACCTTGCCCGAAAATGTACGCAAGGACGTGGGCGCAAGAAAGGACGCGCTCAATAGCGTGGATTTGGCGTTTTTGTGCTTGCCCGACGACGCGGCAAGAGAAGCGGTTGCTATGGTGGAAAACCCCGACGTTACCATTATCGACGCGAGCACCGCGCATAGAACGTTGCCGGATTGGGCATACGGCTTTCCCGAGCTTGACGAAAGCTTTTTACAAAAGATTAAAAATTCCAAGCGTATCGCCGTTCCCGGCTGTCACGCAAGCGGTTTTATCTCGCTCGTATATCCGCTCGTAAAAGCGGGCTTGCTTGAAAAAGATGCACTTCTTACCTGCCATTCCATCACAGGCTATTCGGGCGGCGGAAAGAAGATGATCGCCGAGTATGAAAGCGAAGATAAAAACGTGCTTTTAAACGCGCCAAGACAATACGCACTCACGCAACAGCATAAGCATCTTAAAGAAATGCAAGGCATTTGCGGTATCAACAGCGCCCCTGTGTTTTGCCCGATCGTTTCCGATTTTTACAGCGGTATGACGGTAACCGTGCCCTTGTTTAAGAGCATGATAAACGGCAACGCGGAAGATATCAAAGCTTTGTATAAAAATGCGTACCAAAGTAAAATCGTAAGCTACGAAGAAAACTTGAACGAGGGCGGAATGATTTCGGGGCTTGCGGTTGCGAATAAGGACTGTATGAAAATCACCGTTGCGGGTAACGACGAAAGAATACTACTGATTGCGTGCTATGATAATTTAGGCAAAGGCGCAAGCGGGGCTGCGGTGGAATGTATGAATATTGCACTCGGCGTGGACGAAACGACGGGATTAGTTTTATAAAGGAAGAAGAAAATATGTTGAAACAAATACAAGGCGGCGTGTGTGCCGCAAAAGGCTTTACGGCAAACGGTGTGCATTGCGGAATTCGTAAAAACCGCACCAAGCGCGATCTTGCGCTTATTTATAGCGACGTGCTTTGCACGGCGGCGGCAACGTATACGACAAATTTAGTCAAGGGCGCACCGCTCACGGTTACGAAAAACAATATTGAGAACGGCTATGCGCAGGCGGTCATTTGCAATAGCGGAAACGCCAACACCTGTAACGCAAACGGCATGGAGATTGCCGAAAAAACGTGCGATTTGCTTGCAAAAGAACTTGGCATTAACGCAAAAGACGTGGTGGTGGCAAGCACGGGCGTTATCGGGCAACCCTTGGATATCACGCCGATTGCAAACGGTATTCCCGCGCTCGTTGCAGGGCTTGGGGATAAGAGCGAGCTTGCCAGCGAAGGGATTATGACGACGGACGTAAAGAAAAAAGAAATTGCGTTCGAGTTCACCGTTGGCGGTAAAACCTGTCATATCGGCGGTATTGCAAAGGGTAGTGGTATGA
Organism: Candidatus Scatosoma sp.; assembly: GCA_045655705.1. Taxonomy (GTDB): domain Bacteria; phylum Bacillota; class Clostridia; order Christensenellales; family Borkfalkiaceae; genus Scatosoma. Next base: position 8,385 of record JAZOPU010000060.1, on the reverse strand, counting down.
TTCACCCGAATATGGCAACCATGCTCGTGTTCGTGACGACCGATTGCAAAATATCTTCGCAAATGCTTCAAAAAGCACTTTCCAAAGATATTCAAGATTCGTTCAATATGATCAGCGTTGACGGCGACACGTCCACCAACGATATGGTGAGTGTACTCGCAAACGGCAAAGCGGACAACGACGAGATTACCTGCGAGGGGGAAGATTTCGATGCATTCAAAAAGGCGCTCAACGCAACGACGACGTATCTTTGCCGTATGATCGCGGCGGACGGCGAAGGCGCGACTAAGCTTTTGGAATGTAAAGTGGTTGGCGCAAAGGACGAGAAGAATGCAAAAATAATCGCTAAATCGATCGTTTGCTCGTCGCTTTTTAAAGCGGCAATGTTCGGCGCGGACGCAAACTGGGGGCGCGTGCTTTGCGCAATCGGGTATAGCGGTGCGGACGTGGACGTAAACAAAGTAGGCGTGGCGTTCCGCTCAACGAAAGGCACGGTTGAAGTTTGCAAAAACGGCGCGGGCGTGGCGTTCTCCGAAGAACAGGCGAAAGAAATACTTCTTGAAAGCGAGATTGAAATTCTCATTTCGCTTGGCGACGGGAACGCAGAAGCAACCGCTTGGGGCTGTGATCTTACGTATGATTACGTGAAGATTAACGGCGATTATAGAACTTAATGGGAGAGAATATAATGGAACTTACCAAGGCGCAACGCGCGGAAATACTTATTCAGGCTTTGCCTTATATTCAAAAATATAACGATAAAATCGTCGTTGTCAAATACGGCGGAAATGCTATGATCAACGACGAACTCAAAGAAGCGGTAATGGGCGATATCGTTTTATTATCGCTAATTGGCATCAAAGTCGTGCTCGTGCACGGTGGCGGTCCGGAAATCACGGAAATGCTGACCAAGATCGGTAAAAAATCCGAGTTCGTGGACGGGCTTAGAGTAACCGATCAAGAAAGCGTGGATATCGTGCAAATGGTGCTCGCGGGAAAGGTAAATAAAAACCTTGTCAACCTGCTCCAAAACAAAGGCGGAAAGGCGATCGGGCTTTGCGGTATGGACGGACACATGATCGAAGCGAAAGTGCTGGATAAACGCCTTGGCTACGTCGGTGAAGTAACGGATATCAACGTCGAGCCTATTTTAGACGTCTTGGAAAAGGGCTATATCCCCGTCGTGGCGACGGTAGGTTGCGATAAAGACGGCAATTCCTATAACATCAACGCGGACACGGTGGCGGCTCGGCTTGCAGGCGAACTCAAAGCGGAGTGCTTGATTTCCATGACGGATATCGTGGGCTTGCTCCGCGACAAAGACGATCCGTCCACGCTTATCCCCAAAGTCTACGTTTCCGACGCACCCAAGCTTATGCGTGACGGCGTGATCAGCGGGGGTATGATTCCGAAAGTAAATTGCTGTATCGAAGCCATTCGCCGCGGGGTAAATAAAGTGTTCATTATCGACGGGCGTATTCCCCATTCCATTTTAATAGAAGTGCTCACCGACGAAGGCGTGGGTACGATGTTCGTATCAGGAAATCATATATAAAGGTTTTTTATGAATATTCAACAAATTGATAAACAATACGTCGCGAATACCTACGCGCGGTTTCCCTTGCAGCTCGTGAGCGGAAAAGGCTCGCTTGTTTACGACGAAAACGGCAAGGAATATATCGACCTTGGCACGGGTATCGCCGTTAACGGCTTGGGTATTGCCGACGAAGGCTGGAAAAAAGCAATAATCAACCAGCTTGATAAAATCCAACACACGTCCAACTTATATTTCAGCGAGCCTTGCGCATTACTCGCCAAAACGCTTTGTGAGCGCACGGGTATGAAGAAAGTGTTTTTCTCCAACTCGGGCGCAGAAGCCAACGAAACGGCAATCAAGGCGGCGAGAAAATACGGGGAATTGAATAAAGGCAAAGACTATAACGTGATTATCACCTTGAAAAACAGCTTCCACGGCAGAACGATCACCACGCTTTCCGCAACGGGGCAGGACGTTTTTCACGAGCATTTCACCCCGATGACGGACGGGTTCGTGTACGCAATCGCAAACGATATGCAGGATATGCAACGCCTTGCGAAAGAATATAAATGCTGTGGCGTGTTTATGGAGCTGGTGCAGGGCGAAGGCGGCGTTATGCCCCTTGACAAGGCATACGTGCAAGAAGTAGCAACGCTTTGTAAGCAAGAAAACCTGCTCCTTATGATCGACGAAGTGCAAACGGGTAATGGGCGCACGGGCACGCTGTATGCGTATATGGATTATCAAATCACGCCCGACGTAGTTACGACGGCGAAAGGGCTTGGCGGTGGTTTGCCTATCGGTGCAACGATGCTTGGCGAAAAGGCTGAAAACCTGTTTACGCCGGGGCTGAACGGTTCGACGTTCGGTGGGAATCCCGTGTGTGCGGCGGGTGCGTTGCACGTTTTAGAGCGCATTGACGAGAAACTTTTAGAAGAAGTTAGACAAAAGAGCGCGTATATTTTTGAAACGCTTAAAAATACGAAAGGTGTGAAAAGCGTTACGGGCAAGGGGCTTATGATCGGCGTGGAATGCGAAAAAGACGCAGGCGCGGTGATTGCAGGTTGTCAACAACGCGGAGTGCTCGTTATCAAAGCAAAGAATAAAGTGCGGTTGCTCCCTGCGCTGAATATTCCGTTTGAAGAGCTTAAAAAAGCAGTAGAAATATTAAAAGAGGAAATTGAAAAATGAAACATCTTTTGAAGTTACAAGACCTGTCAAAAAAAGAAATCAACGAGATATTAAATCTCGCCGACCAACTCAAATACGAAAAGAAGAACGGCATTGAGCATCATTTGCTTAAAGGCAAAACGTTGGGTATGATCTTTTCCAAAGCGTCCACGCGTACTCGTGTTTCCTTTGAAGTGGGTATGTACGATTTGGGCGGAAACGCACTCTTTTTAAGCTCGCGCGATCTGCAAATCGGGCGCGGAGAACCCGTACAAGATACAGCGCGCGTGCTTTCTCGATATCTTGACGGGATTATGATCCGTACGTTTGAACAAAAGGAAGTAGAAGATTTGGCGAAATACGGTTCGATTTCCATTATCAACGGACTTACCGATTATTGCCACCCCTGCCAAGTGCTTGCCGACCTTATGACCATTCGCGAATATAAGGGCGGGCTTGCAGGCAATAAGCTTTGCTATATCGGCGACGGGAACAATATGACCAATTCCTTGATCGTAGGCGGTATCAAGACGGGTATGGAAGTATCGGTAGCTTGTCCAAACGGCTACGAGCCTGATGCGGAAATTATGGCTTGGGCAAAGAAAAACGGTAAGTTCACTTGTACGACTTCGGTTATGGAAGCGGCGAAAGATGCCGACGTTTTATACACCGACGTTTGGGCGTCTATGGGTCAAGAAGGCGAAGCGGAAGAACGCAAGAAAATATTCAAAGGCTATCAAATCAATGCGGAAGTTATGCAAGTGGCAAAGCCCGATGCAATGGTTATGCACTGCTTGCCTGCGCACCGTGGCGAAGAGATCACCGCGGACGTTTTTGAAGCGCACGCCAATGAATTGTTTGACGAAGCGGAAAATAGACTTCACGCGCAAAAAGCCGTGCTTGTGAAATGTATGGGAGAAGAATAAAAATGCAATACACCATTTCAAACGAGAAATTAAGCGTTAGTGTAGACGACTACGGCGCACAGCTTGTGAGTGTACGTTACAACGGCAAAGAACGCCTTTGGCAAAACGAAACGGGGGAATGGGACGATCACTCACCCGTGCTTTTCCCGCTTTGCGGACATTTTTCTATAACGGTAGACGGCAAGACGTATCCCATGAAAGCGCACGGTTTTGCGCGCAAATGTACCTTTGCTTGCACCAAACAAACGAGCAATGAGCTTGCGTTCACGATCAAAGATAGCGAAGAAACGAAAAAATATTATCCTTACGAGTTTGTGTTGACGATTTCCTATAAAATCGAAGACAACAAGCTGTTTGCAAGTTATCAAGTGGAAAATCCCGCTACGCGTTCACTCTATTTTGCTTGTGGCGGACACGATTCGTTTGCCACGGAAAGCGGGGATATGTCTAAGCTTCAAATCGTGTTTGAAAAGGAGGAAAATTTCCTGCACTACTATCACGACGACGACGGATATCTCACGGGCGAAACGCGTGATTTTGGCAAAGGCAAGAGCCTTGTTTTGCCCGAAGATTTCCTGCAAGAAGGCGCAACGCTTATTTTCAAGGATATGAAAAACGATAAGGTTACGCTTTGCAAAAAGGACGGCACAAAGCTTGCTTCGCTCACCTTTGCGGGGTATCCCAACCTGCTTTTATGGCGCGAAGGCAACGCAAAATTTATTTGTATCGAGCCTTGGACGAACTTGCCTGATTTGGTTGGCGCAAAAGACGTTGAGCTTTCTCAAAAGGACGGCGTAATCGAAGTGAAAGCAGGGGAAACGAAAACGCTTACGCGCATTGTGGAGTATTTCTAATGCACGGCGTAAAGAAAGGTAAATACCGCCATTTCAAGGGCAACGAATACGAAGTAATCGGTTTTGCGAAACACTCGGAAACTTGCGAAGAAATGGTAATCTACCGCGCATTATACGGCGATGGGCAGGTTTGGGTTCGCCCCGTATCTATGTGGAACGAAAGCGTGGAATACAACGGAAAAACTTGTTTAAGATTTACTTATATCGAACAAAAAAACGCTCACTGAAAACGTGAGCGTTTTTTTGCATATAGAAAACTGATCGCAAGCAAAACCAAGCAAAAAAGCAATATCCAATAGAACGTACCCATAAAAAAGGGCGGTGTGGAAGAAAAACCGAAAATGCCCGCAGGCGAGCGGAAGTTTAGAAAAAAATAGGGATAGTAGACGCCCCGACCAAAATCCACTTGAAAGGCTTCTAAAAAGCTGGCAACGGAGAAATAGAGTAGCGGCGGAATGACCGTATAAAAAATATGCCGTTTGGAAAGGGGAAAGGGCGTGGGATCGAGAAAGAAGTCGGCAATAGCAAGAAGAGGCGAAAACACGTGCGTAAAGAGGCTTTGCGTGGACCATACGTGATAGCTTTCGTCTGCAAAGGGCGCGAGTAGAAAACAAAACACAATACCCGTTATCGTGATAGATACCGTGAATACGTATCGAAAAAGATAAGCCCGTTCTCGGGCGCTTTTTTTGCGCAAAACAAGCAGGGCAAGCGCGGTCAAGCCAATCCAAATATTCGATTGCGCCGTGAAATATAATAGCCGTCTGCTCCAATGCGAATACCCGTCTTTCACGGCAAAAATGCAACTGAAAAGCACGCCGAAAAGCGACGTGCAAACAAGTGATAATTTTAAAAATAAACGAATACTTTTTTTCATAATAGCCTGTTTTTCGGACAAACCCGAATACACACGCCGCAAACGCTACCCCTGCCGATATCCTGAAAATGCTCTTTCATATATTTAGAACATTTCTCCGCGTCGAAATTGCGTTCCCCGTCCGCTGTGGGCAGTTCTCCGAAAATCGCGCCCGCAGGACACGCGTTCTTGCAAATTTCACAATCCCCGCAACCGTTTTCAATCACGGGTAATTCACTTTGAAACGGTATATCCGTAAGAATGGTGGCAAGGCGCACTTTACTTCCAAAATCGCGGGAAAGGAACAGTCCGCTTTTTCCCACAAACCCTAAACCGGATAACACGGCGACGGTCTTGTGCGGGATTACACCGCGATAGGGATTGTTTTTGCCAAGGCTTTGACTTGCCGCAATCGGTATAGCGGAAAAGCCTGCTTTTTCTATCTCACGGGCAACGCGGAAAGCAATGCTGTCGAGCAAGGTATTCGCTGTTCGGTAGTGCTGAAAATACACGAACGACGGCGCACTTTCGATTGTTTTCAAAACCGCGTCGGAAAGTTTCACGCCAAGTGATACGGCATAGGAAAACCCTAATACAGGCGTAGGCAAAGCGCAAAACCCAACGAGATCCGCGCCAAGACCTTGCGCGAGCGTTTTTAGCGTGCGTTGTTGATCGTTCATAGTATACCTCACAGGAAAATAAAATATTCAAACGCCGTCAGCACAAACAAAAACCCGAAATTGAACGCGGAAAAAAGAAGTATATATTTTCCCGCTTTGCCTTCGTTGTGTTTGGTGTATTCGCGGAACGTGATAAGGCTTGCGAGCGAAGAAATGAGCGTGCCCACGCCACCGATATTCACGCCTACGAGCAAAGATTTCCAATCAGAAGTGAATTGCGAAAGCAGGATGGAAGAAGGTACGTTGCTAATCACTTGGCAGGAAAGCGCGGAAACGAGTAGCACGTTTTTATCCATGAGATGGGAGAACAACCGCGCCACGGCAGGAATTCTCGCCATATTCCCTGCAAAAATAAAGAACGCGACGAACGTGAAAAGCAAGCCGTAGTCAACATCTTTGAGTGCTTTTCTATCCAAAAATAAAAGTACGGTCGGAATGACAATCAAACCAATCCAAAACTCAATCACACGGAACACGATTACAATAGACAGCACGAACAAAAGCGAATACACAATCGTACGCATTTTGGGAAGCACCGCCTGTTCGTTTTCAATCGTCAAGCTTTCCTTTTTAACGAACAAACAACAAATGGTGATAAGCGCGACGGAAATAAGAAAGGGCGGGAGCATAACCAAAGTGAACTCGCCCGTAGGAATGGCAAATTTCGTGTATAAATACAAGTTTTGCGGATTGCCAAAAGGTGTGAGCATACCCCCAAGATTTGCCGCGATATTTTGCATAATAAACGTGAACGCCATATATTTTTCTTTGCCGGTGGAAGATAAAACGAAATATCCCAGCGGAAGAAAGGTCAATAGTGCCATATCGTTGGCGATCAGCATTGAGCCTAAAAAGGTGATATAGACGAGCGCGAGTATGCACGAGCGCGTGTTTTTGAATACGCGCACGATTTTTGCGGCAAGAATAGAGAAAAACCGAATATTGCGGAACGCACAAACCACCGCTAACACACAAAATAAGCAGGTAAGCGTTTTGAGATCGAAATACCCCAAATATTCCCTGTCGGGGGGGACGATAAACGAAGTGATAACTGCCGCCAAAATAGCAATGCATAAAACGGCGTTTTTCTTGATAAACGCCCAAATATGCTCGAAAACAACACCGTGGTGATGAATAGAATTAGGTTTTTTAATCGCTGTATGCATACATGCTCCTGAATAGATCCGCGCCAACACCCCGCTTATTTGCGGTAGGAATAGGCGTAGATTTTTCTGCCCGTGGTAATTTTCCCAAAAATATATTTATTGCTTGCGGATTCGTTCATAATATAAATTTTACCACCCAAATAAACGAGCTCTTCTGCCATGGGCGGGGCTTTGATAACCTGATCGCAATCTTCGCTTTCAAGGTATAAAAGCGTTACGTTTTCAAACGAAAAATTCTCTCCGCCTTTGGTTGTGCCCGCAAAGGTGTAGTTTTCTACCGTGGGTAAATTAGTCGTGTCATAGACGAATAACTGCGACGTGGAAAGTCCGTAGGAAGTGGAAAGCACGACTTTTTTATCGTCCGTAACGCACATACCCTGCACGCACCGACGGGTGGAAATCACGGCTTTGGGTACGGGATTGATACCAAAAGGCTGACTCTCGTCCAGCTTCAACGCGGTGATAATCGACGTGTTTTCGTCCCCGCAAGGGGTTTTTATACGCTCGTGCGCAGGCGTTTCATAATCGTCTTCGATAAAAAACGAGCCTGTAAGTATATAATCGCCAAAAACATAACAATGCGCGGGATCAACGTACGTTTTTACTTTACCAAGCATTTGCACACTGTTCTTGCCCGCAAGAATATCGGCGTAGGGAAACACGTCCAAGCCGTCTGTGCCTGTGATATAGACGTATTCGCCATGGCGCACGATCCCGCCCGTATGCCCCGTATAATCGCTTCCGTCCGCTTTTTTAAGCTCAACAAAGGTAGAAGTGCCGTCCGCTTGCACGACGTACACCCGCGAACAGGTTTTGTCGGACATATAGCCCGTAACGAGAAAAACTTCGTCTTGCTCCACGTAGTCGAAACCTTGTTGCGTGAAATTGTCGTTTACGCCCGGGGTTTTGAAAACGGGATCGGCGTTTTTATAAAAAGAGGCGTGTTTGATGCCGTCAAACGCCTTAAAGCCGAGTAACGCTATAATCACGACGGCAACGACGATACCGAGAATTTTAGAAGCAAGAATAAGTATTTTTCTCATAAACGACCTCATTTGTAGTGTAAGAATATTATAACGCGGAAAAAATGAAAAGTCAAGCGAAAAATTATTGACATTTACGGCGCATTGGAGTATAATAAGATAGTTAATATAAGGAGCGTTATCGAAGCGGTCATAACGAGGCGGTCTTGAAAA
>JAZOPU010000059.1:0-2224 GCA_045655705.1 Candidatus Scatosoma sp. | reverse complement strand
GGGGCATAAGCCGTACTCCTTGATACCTTGAATGTGTTCCGCCGTACCGTAGCCTTTATTCTTTTCAAAGGCGTAGTGGGGATAGGTTTTCGCGTATTCGTCCATTAAATTATCCCTATGTACTTTGGCAATAATGCTCGCTGCACCGATCGAATAGGACAATGCGTCGCCGTGCACCACGCTTTTTTGTTTATGCGATATATCGATCGTCATATTGCCGTCGGTAAGCACGATATCAGGCGTAATTTCCAAGCTTTCAATCGCGCGTTTCATACCCAAACGCGTGGCTTGTAAAATATTCACTTCGTCAATGGTTTTTTCGTCGATTTCTATAATCGTATAACAAAGTGCCTTTTGCATAATTTCTTTGGCAAGCTGTTCGCGTTTTTTTGCGGACAGTTTTTTGCTATCGTCTACGCCCACGACGAGATCGTCAAGCGGCATAATCACCGCCGCGCAAACCACAGGTCCTGCAAGCGGGCCTCTGCCCACTTCGTCTACGCCCGCGATATATTTCGCGCCGTTTTGGATAAGCTCGCGTTCTATGCGTAATTTTTCGTCCGCGTTCCACACCTTTTTCATAACTGATAATCCCCGTAATCGTTTGCATTTTCCAGCGAAATTTTGCCCATTCTGCCCTTTCTGAAATCGTCCATAATGGCGTTTGCGCCCCGCTCGTAGTCAAATTCTCCGCCACGCAAAATAAAGCCACGGCGTTTACAAACCGCTTCGTACATACCAAGCTTTTCGGAAAAATCGGTGATATTATACCGCTCCGTCAAGCATTGCGGATATTTTTCCGCAAGCTCGGCCAAAAGTTCCAGCGCAACGTCGTCCATATCCAAAATATCGTCGTTAATGCTCCCGATATACGCAAGGTGTCTTGCATGATATTGATCGTCGAACGCGGGGGGCATTGTACCGGGAGTGTCGAGAAGATCGAACGCACCGCATTTAAGCCACCTTACGTCCCGCGTAACGCCTGCCTTATCCCCCGTTTTTGCGCGTTTTTGACCGCTGATTAGATTGACGAGCGTGCTTTTGCCGGTGTTAGGAATCCCCGCAACCATAAACCGAAACGTACGGTTTAAGCCTTTCGCCTCGGCGCGGGCACGTTTTTCCTGCGTGATCGCGGTTAATTTTTGCAATAAAATTTTCTTTGCGCTCGGGTTCGTGCAATCGCATTTTACACAGTATTTACCCTTGCTTTCAAACCATTTTAAAAAACCGTCCGTTTTGGACGCGTCGGCAAGGTCGGCTTTATTTAGCACGTACAGCACGGGCTTTTCACCGAAGATTTTATTTAAATTTTTATTCACCGTGGCAATCGGCGCGCGGGCGTCGAGTACGCAAATCACGCCGTCGCAAAGGTCGCGTTTCGCTTCCATATCCCGCATTGCGCGCGTCATATGCCCGGGAAACCATTGTATATTTTTCATATTCTCCTCTATTTCAACAAATCGGGACGGCGTTTTTTCGTAATCTCCAAGGACTGCTCTCTGCGCCATTTGTCAATTTTGCCGTGATCACCGCTACGCAAGACTTCGGGCACGGGTATACCCTTATATTCCTGCGGACGGGTATAGTGCGGATATTCGAGCATATTTTCCGAAAAGCTCTCGTCTACGAGCGACGACGCACTAATCACGCCGTCCACGTATCGCGAAACGCAATCGGTAATCACCATAGCCGGCAGTTCTCCACCCGTGAGCACGTAGTCCCCGATAGAAATTTCTTCGTCGATAAACAAATCGATTGCGCGTTGATCCACGCCCTCGTAATGCCCGCAAAGAATAATCAAATGCTCGTAGTTTAAAAGCTCGAACACCTTTTGCTGACGAAAAGTTTCGCCCCTTGGCGAAGTGTAGATACGGTGCGCTTTATGCTCGGGATCAAGCGCTTCGATCGCGCTCCCGATGGGCTGGGGCATCATTACCATACCCGCACCGCCACCAAACGGATAGTCGTCGCATTTTAAATGTTTATCTTCCGTGTAATCGCGGATATTTACAACGTTTATCTGTATTTTACCTGTTTTTTGCGCTCTGCCGATAATGCTTTCCTGCATCGCCGAAAACATTTCGGGAAAGAGCGTTAATATATCTATTCTCATGATTTTTTCCTATCTCAGCATTCCGCTGGACTGCGACTTTCTATCTTTTGATAATTTCCAAGCCCGTGCCGAGCCAAAACAAAGCAAGAGGCAAGCAAGACAAGGCGTGTT
>JAZOPU010000058.1:0-1361 GCA_045655705.1 Candidatus Scatosoma sp. | reverse complement strand
CCGATTAAAGTGGTACGCGAGCTGGGTTCAGAACGTCGTGAGACAGTTCGGTCCCTATCTGTCGTGGGCGTTGGATATTTGAGAGGAGCTGACCTTAGTACGAGAGGACCGGGTCGGACGCACCTCCGGTGCATCAGTTGTTCTGCCAAGGGCATAGCTGAATAGCCGCGTGCGGATGTGATAAACGCTGAAGGCATCTAAGCGTGAAGCACACCTCAAGATGAGATATCCCATAGCTTTAAGCTAGTAAGGTCACTTGTAGACTACGAGTTTGATAGGTCGTAGGTGTACGCACAGTAATGTGTTCAGCTGAACGATACTAATAGACCGAGGGCTTGAACTGCTCTATAGCAGTTCTCTATTGAGCTTTCGTTTCCTTCACTCTTTGTTCGGTTTTCAATGAGCTTTTGCTCTAAAAAAGGACTTGAGTTTTCAAGTCCTTTTCTCTTTTTTGCATCGCTCTTAACCTATCCAATCCGTAAAAAAAGACCGAGCGCTCCGCTCGGTCTTTTTTTTCTTTTATATTACTTTTGTAAAATTTCAAACTTGTAGCCAACGCCCCAAACGGTGCGCAGTGCCCACTTATCCGACACGCCCTCCAGCTTTTCGCGCAGACGCTTGACGTGTACGTCAACGGTGCGGGAGTCGCCGAGGTAGTCAAAGCCCCAAACCTTGTCAAGAAGCTTGTCGCGCTTGAAAACGATATTGCAGTTGGAAGCAAGGAAGTAGAGAAGCTCGAGCTCCTTGGGCGGAATGGAGATCGACTCGCCGCGGAGCTTTAATTCATATTTTTGAAGCGAAATTTCAAGGTTTTCAAAGCGGATAACATCCTCTTCGCTCGCCTTGGTCGTGCTTGCGCAACGGCGAAGCACCGCCTTGATATGTGCGGAAAGCTCGCTCTTATCAACGGGCTTTACAAGGAATGCGTCGGCGCCAAGCTCTAACGCCACGACCTTTTCTACCGTCGTGTCCTTCGCCGAAAGAATGATGATCGGCTTGGTGGAGATTTCGCGAATTTCGCGGCAGACCTCGCGTCCGTCCTTCTTGGGAAGCATCAGGTCGAGAATAACGAGGTCGGGGTCGTAAAGCTTAAAAAGCGAAAGCGCCTCCACACCGTCGTTTGCAATCTTGACTTGGAAGCCTTCACTTTCCAAGTTGACACGGAGCGCGTCACATATATTCAAATCATCGTCAACTACCAAAATCTTGTTGTCCATTTTGAAACCTCCTAAATAAAAGGGAATTGCGGCAAAAGCGCGTATTTTTTAACATTCTGTTACTATTATACAGCATTTTTTTTAGAAAAGCAATAGTCTTGTGTGTTCTTTTGTTCAAAATTTAGTGAAAATTAGATAGTTTTC
>JAZOPU010000057.1:0-11162 GCA_045655705.1 Candidatus Scatosoma sp. | reverse complement strand
GGCGGTAGAATACGCATTTTGAAATGGTTTATCGGCGCGGGTATGCCCTTGTTTGCGCGTATCGTATGCATTTTGGGCGCGGTCGGGTTTGTGGTTTCGACGGTTGTTACCGTGCTTGCGTTTATCAAAAAGAATAAAGATAAAAACGCGCTCCGCGTGAGAAGAATATATTTCCTACTCGTGGGTGCGATGCTTGCAAGCGTGCTTTCGTGGCTGTTTAAGGGCGGTGTGCCCGTGTTGCCTGCGCCCTTGTTTATCACGGCGTATCTTGCGCTTGTGCCCGTAGGGGCTGTTTCGGCGCTTGCGCTTTGGGGGAAGAAAAGATGATAGCCAAAGTACAATCGTATGCCTTGCAGGGCTTGGAGGGCGTGCCCGTTACTGTGGAAACGGATCTTGCGCGGGGTATTCCTTCGTATGAAATCGTGGGACTGCCCGACGCGGCGGTCAAGGAATCCAAAGAACGGGTGAGAAGTGCACTCAAAAACAGCGCGCTGGATTTTCCCGCGCATAGAATTACCGTCAATCTTGCCCCTGCCTACGTGCGCAAAGAAGGCTCGTCGTTCGACTTGCCCGTGGCGGTGAGCTTGCTCAAAGCAAACGGGAAATTGCAAGCGGACACGGACGGGATCGTATTTTTGGGCGAGCTTGCCTTGAACGGGGATTTGCGCCCCGTAACGGGTGTGTTGCCCACCGTCATTTCCGCAAGGGATAAGGGCTTTACGAAATTCGTCGTGCCCTATGAAAACCGCAACGAAGCGGGGTTCGTGCACGGCGTGGAAGTATATGCGCTAAAAACACTCAAAGAAGTGGTTGCGCATTTGTCGGGGGTTGCGATCCAAGCGAACGTAATCCAACAGGATTTTAAAGCGAACGAAAACAAGGAAGAGCGTGCGTGCGATCTTGCGTTTGTCAAAGGACAGCCCATGGCAAAGCGCGCGCTGGAAGTGGCGGTTGCGGGCGGACATAATATTTTGTTCGTAGGCCCGCCGGGAAGCGGGAAAACCATGCTTGCCCGTGCCATTCCCACCGTGCTCCCGGATATGGCGTTTGAAGAAGCGTTGCAAATCACGAAAATACACTCGGTGGCGGGCACGCTTGGAGAAAAGGGGATTGTAAGTGAACGACCTTTCCGAACGCCCCACCACACGGCGTCCACCGTCGCGCTTTGCGGGGGCGGAAGTAAGGCGGTGCACCCCGGGGAAATTAGCTTGGCGCACGGGGGCGTGTTGTTTTTGGACGAACTGCCAGAGTATAAACGCTCGTCGCTCGAAGCACTTCGCCAACCCTTGGAAGACGGCGTGATCACCATTTCCCGCTCGGGCGGGACGGTAACTTATCCCGCGTCGTTTATGCTTTGCGCGAGCATGAACCCTTGCCCTTGCGGGCATTACGGAAGTAAAAAACGCCGTTGCAGCTGCACGCCCAACGATATCAGAAGATACCGCGCGCGTATTTCAGGACCGCTACTGGATAGAATTGATATTCAAGTGGAGGTGGACGGTGTGGAATACGACGAACTCATTGGCGAAAGCATAGAAGAAACGAGCGCACAGGTAAAGGCGCGCGCCGACAGAGCGAGAAAGATACAGCGCGAACGGTTGGCTATGGACGGGATTTCGTCGAATGCGGAAATGAACGAGAAACAAACGCGAGAATACTGTAAGTTAGACGAGCAAAGCGAAGAAGTGCTTCGCGACGCGTTTGAGCGGTTGCAACTGTCCGCCCGTGCACGCTCGCGTATACTTAAAGTGGCAAGAACGATCGCGGATTTGGAGCTTTCGGAAACCATTTTGCCTGAACATATATACGAAGCTGTTTCGTATCGCACCTACGGCGTTGAATAAAGCGTATGATAGATAGAACAAAGCTCAAACAATTAGACAAAACTTCGCCCCTTTATCCCGCGGAATGGAAAGAAGTTTCTAACGCTCCCGAATATATCGAATATACAGGCGACGCGTCGCTTCTTGCCACAAGCAAACTCACCGTGGTAGGCTCGCGCACAACCCCTGCCAATGCCTTAAAAGCAGGGGAACAGGCGGTGAAAATACTTGCGGGGCATTTCACGATCGTTACGGGCATAGCGGACGGCGGGGATAGCGCGGCGATTGAAGGCGCGCTCAAAGGCGGAAAGGTGATTTGCGTGCTCGCAGGCGGATTTTCCGCACTTCCGCAAAGCAATTTGCCCTTGCTTAGAAGAGTAGCGAAAAACGGGCTTTTGCTCTCCCCGTATCCCTTTGAAACGCCCATTCGGAATTTTTCGTATTCGCACAGAAATAAACTTTTGTCCGCGCTTGGAAAGGGTACGTTCGTGATCGGGGCTTCTACAAAAAGCGGAGCACTGCAAACGGCAGAGAACGCGTTCAAGGAAAATAAACCCGTGTTTGCGTTTCCCTATGCGCCTGCCACAGCGGACGGTGCGGGGTGCAACGCACTCATTAAAAAGGGCGCGTATCTTGTGGAAAACGCCGAAGATATTTTACAAAAATTCGACATACACCAAACTACGGAAACGGCAAACGTATCCCTTTCCGCGGAAGAGAAAAAACTACTTCGCATATTAAAAGCGCTGGGCGAAGGGCACGTGGGCGAGCTTGCGCAAAAAGCGGGTACGCCCGTGTTCAAAACCATGGCAACGCTTTCCGCGTTGACTGTGAAAGGGTGTGTCGTACCGCTTGGCGGGAATCGTTATGCACCCGTATAAAAAACCGTTAAAAATTTTCGTAAAGGAATGACCATAGTATGGATTTAATTATCGTAGAGTCGCCGTCCAAGGCGAAAACCATTTCCAAATATCTCAAAGGAAAATACCGCGTGGAAGCGTCGGCGGGGCATATCCGCGATTTGCCCGTGCATACGCTGGGGGTGGATTTGAAAAACAATTTCGAGCCCAAATACGTGAATTCCGAAGGGAAAGAGGACGTGATCAGGCGCTTGACGGACGCGACGAAGAAAACCGACCGCGTGTATCTTGCAACCGACCCTGACAGAGAAGGAGAAGCGATTGCTTGGCATTTGCAAACGGTGCTGGGTTTAGACGAACAGGGGGATAACCGTATCGAGTTTAACGAAGTATCACAAGGCGCGATTGAACGCGCGCTCCGCGCTCCCCGTCAAATCAATTATAATCTCGTAGACGCGCAACAGGCGCGCCGTGTCCTTGACCGTTTGGTGGGGTATAAGCTTTCCACACTGTTAAATCATAAAATCGAAGATAAAAACGGCAACGGCAAACGCACGCTTTCGGGCGGGCGCGTGCAATCGGTTGCGCTCAAACTGATCGTGGAACGCGAACGGGAAATTACCGCGTTCAAACCGCAAGAGTATTGGAACTTGACGGCGGAATTGCGCGATAAAGCGCAAAAATTCTCGCCCTTTAAAGCCATGCTGGAAAAGAAAGGCACGAAGAAATATAAACCTGCTTCCGAGCAAGAAACCGCGAGCGTGCTTGCCACGCTTGAAAACGGGCAGTTTATCGTTTGTAAAGTGAAAAAGACGGTGGCAAAATCCCACGCGCCCGCACCCTTTACCACGAGTTCTATGCAACAGGACGCGTCTACGAAATTAGGATTTTCCGCGCCGGAAACCATGAGCCTTGCACAGCACTTATACGAAGGTATGGATACGGGCAACGGCGAACATATCGCGTTTATTACCTATATGCGTACCGACTCCACGCGCGTTTCCAAAGAAGCACAGGACAAAGCGCTTGCAAAAATCAAAGAAGTGTACGGCGAAGAGTACGCACCCGAAAAACCCAACTACTACGCCTCCAAAAAGGGCGCACAGGACGCGCACGAAGCCATTCGTCCGATCGATTTGAATATGACGCCCGAGCGTGCGAAAAAATTATTAGATAAAAAGCACCACGCCTTATATAAGCTCGTATACGAGCGTTTCTTGGCTTCGCAAATGGCGGAAGCGAAATATAACAGCGCGCAAATGGAAATTGATAACAGCGGATATATTTTCAAGGCAAGCGGAAAGGTATTGCTCTTTGCTGGCTTTACCGCGGTATATCAGGACGTGAGCGCGAAATCGGACGAGGATAGCGTGGATTATTCCAAGCTGTTGCCCGATCTTCAAGAAGGGGACGTTTTGGACCTTATGCAAATGCAAAAGGAACAAAAATTCACCAAACCGCCCCTGCGCTATACAGACGCTTCTATCGTCAAAGCAATGGAAGAAAAGGGGATTGGCAGACCGTCCACGTATGCGACGATTATTTCCAAACTCACGCAAAAATACGTAAAAAAGGACGGTAAGTATATGGTGCCCACGCCCGTTGCCTACGACGTGGTGGATATGCTCGTGGGTTGCTTTACCGACGTTATGGACGTTGGGTTCACGGCGGATATGGAAACCAAGCTCGACGGAATCGAAGAAGGGGGCGTGGATTGGCACAGCGTTATCGGGGATTTCTATCCCGGGTTTGAAAAGAACTTGCGCAAAGCTTCTTCCTACGGCGACGAGCTTACGGAAGAAGTGTGCGGGAAGTGCGGGCATTTTATGCTCCGTAGAAAAGGCAAATTCGGCAAATACTTGGCTTGCTCTAACTATCCCGAATGTAAAAATATTATCAGCGAAAACGAAGAAGAAATTTCTTCCGTGCGCTGTCCCAAGTGCGGGGAAAATATGGTTGTCAAGAGCGGTAAGTTCGGCAAGTTCTTGGCATGCCCGAGCTATCCCGATTGTAAATCCACAATGTCTATGCCTTCCGACGAAGAACCCAAGCTCGTGGGCAAATGCCCCGAATGCGGTGCGGCAATGACCGTGCGCAAATCCAAGCGCGGAAAGGTGTATTATAGCTGTTTGGGCTACCCTGATTGTAAGTTTATGAGCTGGGATATTCCCACGGGCGAGAAATGCCCTACCTGCCAAAGCGCACTCGTAACCACGGCGCGCGGGGGCGTGAAATGCTCGAATAAAGAGTGTTCCTATCGCGTTAAAACGGAAAAACAGGACAAGATAGAACAAAAGAACGCACCTACGTTCGTGTCTAATTTTGAAGCACCGCCCATAGAAGAAGATTTTTTCCCCGAGGACTTCGATGACAACGTATAATGCGCAGGTAATAGTAATCGGCGGTGGGCTTGCAGGTAGCGAAGCGGCGTATTATCTTGCTTCGCGCGGGGTGAAAACCACGCTCGTGGATATGAAACCCAAGAAATTTACGCCCGCGCACGAAAGTGAAAACTTCGGTGAACTCGTTTGCTCCAATTCCTTGAAAAGCAACGACTATCTTGCCAATGCTTGCGGGCTTTTGAAGCAAGAAATGCGAACACTTTCTTCGCTCGTGATAGAGGCGGCGGATAACACCGCCGTACCCGCAGGTGCGGCGCTTGCGGTGGATAGAGAGAAATTTTCCGCGTATATCACGGAAAAACTCAAAAGCTGTCCAGCTCTTACGATGGAGCAAAGAGAAGTGGAAACAATCCCCGAAGTGGAAAAAGACGGGAACAGGTACGTGATCATTGCCACAGGCCCATTGACGGCGGACAAGCTGTTTGAAGATATCAAGCAAAAAACAGGCGGGGAGTTGCACTTTTTCGATGCGTCCGCACCGATTATTTCTGCCGATAGCATTGATATGGCTTGTGCGTTTACGGGGGATAGATACGGCAAGGGTACGGGCGATTATATCAATTGTCCGCTCACAAAGGAAGAATATTATTCGTTTGTGGACGAGCTGTTAAAAGCCGAACGGGCGCACCTGCACGAGTTTGAAAAGGGCGAGATATTTGAAGGGTGTATGCCTATTGAAGTGATGGCGTCCCGCGGGGTGGATACCTTGCGCTACGGCACGCTCAAACCCGTGGGGCTTTTTGGCGAGGACGGTAAACGCCCGTATGCGGTGTTGCAACTGCGCAAAGAAAACGAGGCGGGTACGGCGTATAATCTCGTTGGATTTCAAACGAATTTGAAATTTGCCGAACAAAAGCGGGTGTTTTCTATGATCCCTGCGCTCAAAAATGCGGAGTTTTTGCGCTACGGGGTTATGCATAGAAATACGTATATTCATTCGCCGTCTGTTTTAAATCGTGATTTTTCGTTTAAAAATAATAGACGGATATTTTTCGCGGGGCAAATCACGGGCGTGGAAGGGTACGTGGAAAGTGCGGCGAGCGGACTGCTTTGCGCGATTGCGATCTTTGACGAGATTACGGGCAATAAACCGCGGACGTTTAGCGATAGAACGGTTTGCGGAGCGTTGCAAACGCATATTTCTTCGCCGAATAAGGATTTTCAGCCTATGAACGCGAATTTTGGGATATTAGAACCGTTATCCGTGCGTATCAAAGATAAAAAAGAACGCTATAAAACGCTTGCGCTCCGCGCAATAGAAGAAATAGAAGAAATAGCCAAGTAAGGAGAAAACTATGGAGTTTAGAGGAACGACGATTTGTGCCGTCAAGAAAAACGGCGTAACCGCGATTGCGGGCGACGGACAGGTAACGATGGGCGAGTCGGTTATTTTTAAAAATACCGCAATCAAGGTGCGCCGTATTTACGGGGGCAAGGTGATTCTCGGCTTTGCGGGTTCGGTGACGGACGCGTTTGCGCTCACCGAGCGGTTTGAAGGTATGCTGAATAAATTTTCAGGTAATTTGATGCGTTCGGCTGTCGAGCTTGCCGAGCTTTGGAGAAATGATAAAGTGGGCAGAAAGTTGGACGCAATGATGATTACTGCCGACGAAAATACCCTGCTTATTTTATCGGGCACGGGCGAAGTGATTGAACCTGACGAAGGCGTTTGCGCGATCGGGAGCGGCGGAAATTACGCGCTCGCGGCGGCACGCGCACTCTATCAAGAAACAAACTTTGACGCGCCGACGATTGCCCAAAAAGCCTTAAAAATCGCATCGGAAATTTGCGTGTTCACGAACGATAATATCCGTTTGGAAACGGTAGGTCAGGAACAGGTGAAAAAGAACACAAAACGCACGAAAAAGGAGGAAAAATAATGAATTTATCCCCCAAACAAATCGTAAATCAGTTAGATAAATATATTATCGGGCAGGACGATGCGAAAAAGGCGGTGGCAATCGCACTTCGTAACCGTTACCGCCGAGCGCAGCTTCCCGCGAATATCCGCGAAGAAATCACGCCCAAAAATATTATTATGAAAGGTCCTACGGGCGTGGGTAAAACGGAGATTGCGCGCCGTCTTGCAAAGCTTGTCAAAGCACCCTTTGTCAAGGTGGAAGCCACCAAATACACGGAGGTGGGATACGTTGGTAAAGACGTAGAAGGCATGATAAGAGATCTTGCCGAGTGCGCGTATCGGCTTGTGAAAGCGGAAAAGGAAGAGCAAGTCAAAGCCAAAGCCACCCACGCCGCCGAACGCCGTTTGGTGCGTGCGCTCGCCGAAGCGAAAAAGGACGAGAAAGGCGACACCGCAAAAGAAGTGTTTGAAGCAAATCTTTTAGACGGTTTGCGTAAGGGCGCGTATGATAATTTCGTCGTGGAAATGGAAGTTGTCGACGTGCAACAGCCTATGGAGCTTGTGCCGGGCGGGGCGGCAATCTCGATTGGCAGTATTTTCGGGGATATGTTCCCCCAAAAGAAGAAAAAACGCAAATTCCCTGTCAAAGAAGCGTTCCAAATTGCGCTTGCGGAAGAATCGGAAAAGCTCGTGGACGAAGACGCGATCAAGTCGGAAGCGATCTACCGTGCGGAAAACGACGGTATCGTGTTTATCGACGAAATTGATAAAATCGCGGGCAAGGGCAATCGTGGCGGCGCGGACGTGTCGCGCGAAGGCGTGCAACGGGATATTTTGCCGATCGTGGAAGGTTCGACCGTCGTGACCAAATACGGACCTATCAAAACGGACTTTATTCTCTTTATCGCCGCGGGTGCGTTCCACGTGGCGGCGGTGGAAGATTTGATTCCCGAACTGCAAGGGCGTTTCCCCGTTTCCGTAGAACTGAATAGCTTGACCAAAGAAGATTTCGTGCGTATTTTGACGGAAACGCAAAACTCGCTCACCTTCCAATACGGACAGCTTTTGAGCGTGGATAATATCGATTTGCAATTTGATAAAGGCGCGATTGAGCGTATCGCGGAAGTGTCGGTGGAGCTGAATGCAACGAGCGAAGATATCGGCGCAAGACGGTTGCACACGGTTATGGAATATTTGCTTGAAGATATTTCGTTCAACGCAGGCGGGGATTATCCCACGTTCACGCTCAATATAGACAGTCGTTACGTAGACGAGCATTTGCAAAAACTCACAGGCGATAGAAATTTGAAGAAATACGTTTTATAAAGAGGCGATTATGATTAATATTCCCAAGGGCACGAAAGACGTTCTGCCCCAAGATTCTTATAAATGGCAATACGTGGAGAGCGTAGCGAGAGAAGTGGCGAGTGCTTTTGCCGTGCGCGAGATCCGCACGCCCGTGTTCGAGCATACCGAGCTTTTTAACCGCGGTGTGGGCGACACGACGGATATCGTTACCAAAGAAATGTACACGTTCAAGGACAAGGGCGATAGGTCGATTACCTTAAAACCCGAAGGCACGGCTGGCGCGGTGCGTTCGTTTATTGAAAACGGTATGGGTAACGGCGTTTTGCCTGCGAAAATGTATTATATTATCCCTGCGTTCCGCTACGAAAGACCGCAAGCGGGCAGACTTCGCGAGTTCCACCAATTCGGCGTGGAAATTTTCGGTGCAAAGGGCGCGCAAACGGACGCGGAAGCCATTTTAATTGCAGACACACTTTTGAAAAAGTTGGGGATAGCCGTCAAGCTTTGTATCAACTCTATCGGCTGTCCGACCTGTCGTGCGGAATATAATCGCGCACTTAAAGCATTTTTTGCGCCTAATTTGGACAAACTGTGTTATGACTGCAAATCGCGTTATGAAAAAAATCCCCTGCGGCTTTTGGATTGCAAGGAAGAAGAATGTAAGAAAATCAACGCCGATGCGCCGTCTATGCTCGATTATTTGTGCGAAGATTGCAAAAACCACTTTGAGCAGGTGAAAACGTATTTACAAAATGCGGGCGTGGAATATACGATTGATCCCCGTATCGTACGCGGGCTGGACTATTACACGCGCACGGTGTTTGAATTCGTTTCCACTTCTATCGGCGCACAGGGCACGGTTTGCGCGGGCGGTAGATACGACGGCTTGATTGAACAGCTCGGCGGAAATCCCACCCCTGCGGTCGGGTTTGCGGCAGGGATAGAACGATTGCTTATCGTGATGCAAGCTTGCGGTGCGAAGTTCCCCGAAGAACCTAAACCTACCGTGTATTTGGCGGGTATGGACGAAGAGTGTAGAGCAAAGGCGTTTTCGCTTGCCTATGCCCTTAGAGAAGTTGGCGTTAGCGCGGAAATCGATCACATGGAGCGTTCGATAAAGGCGCAGTTTAAATACGCGGATAAGATCGGCGCAAAATACGTGGCGGTTATTGGCGGAAACGAGCTTGTTCAAGGACAAGCGAACGTCAAAAATATGCAAACGGGCGACAGCGAAAGCGTCGCGTTTGACGATATGACAAGTTATTTTCAAAAATAAGGAGGAAAAATTATGGTAAAATACGTAAACGCACAGGGTTTAGAAGAATTGATTGCAAATACGGATAAAACGGTGTTTTGCGATTTTTGGGCGAGCTGGTGCGGACCTTGCAGAATGTTAGCACCCGTTTTTGAAGACGTGTCGGATAAGTATGAAAACGACGCAGTGTTCGTGAAAATGGATATCGACGAAGAAGACAGCGAAAGCGCGGCGGTGAAATACGGCATTACGTCTATTCCGAATATTATCGCGTTTAAAAACGGGCAACCCGTTGCAAACAATTTAGGCTTTGTGCCTAAGGAACGCTTAGAAAGCTTTGTAAAAGAGAATATTTAAGAATTTCCCGCCGTTGCGCGTTTCGCGCAACGGCGGTATTGATTAAATCGAAAAAAAATAACAAAAAACTAAAAAAATCCTTAATTTTGCGTTAAAATAGGTTGCATTTGCTTGTCCTTTGTGCTAAAATAGTATAGCTAAAAATTCACACTCGCTCATTGCGCGCGATCCGTGTCCGTAAAATCTTTCAATGCGGACGTTGTCGCGAGCCAACGCAAGGCGGGGAGGTATAACGGAGGTATGAATTATGGCAGTTATCACTATGAAACAGCTCTTAGAAGCAGGCGTTCATTTCGGGCACCAAACGAGAAAATGGAATCCCAAAATGAAAAAGTACATTTTCGCGGCAAGAAACGATATTCACATTATCGACTTGCAAGTTACCGCGAACTTGATTGAAGAAGCGTATGCGTTCGTATGCGAAAGCGTAAAAGAAGGTAAGAGTGTTCTTTTCGTTGGTACGAAAAAGCAAGCGCAAGATGCAATCAAAGAAGAAGCGGAAAGATGCGGACAATACTACGTGAATTCCCGTTGGCTTGGCGGATGTTTAACCAACTTCAAGACCATGAGAAGCCGTGTGGAAAGATTGGAAAAGCTTGAAGCTATGGAAGCGAACGGCGATTTTGACCTTTTGCCCAAGAAAGAAGTTATGCTCTTGAAAAAAGAAATGGGTAAATTGCAGGCGAACCTTGGCGGTATCAAGACCATGAAGTCTATGCCCGGCGTTATGTTCGTCGTTGACCCCCACAGCGAAGATATCGCTATTAAAGAAGCGAAAAAGCTTGGTATCAAGATCGTTGCAATCACCGACACCAACTGCGATCCCGACGAGATCGACTACGTGATCCCCGGTAATGACGACGCGATCCGCGCGATCAAACTTATCTCTTCCGTAATCGCAAACGCGGTTATCGAAGCAAACCAAGGCGAAGAAGCGCTCGTGGCTATGCAAGAAGCAGCGGAAGAAGTTGCACCCGAATCTATCGAAGAAGTAGTTGCAGCAGCGGAAGAAAACGCGTAAGTTAAAAATTTATCGAATAAGGAGAATATAAAAATGGCATTTAGCGCAAAAGACGTAATGGCGCTCCGCGAAAAGACGGGCGCAGGCGTTATGGACTGTAAAAAAGCATTGACGGACGCTGACGGCGATATGACCAAAGCAGCGGAACTTTTGAGAGAAAGAGGTATTGCGAAAGCGGACAAGAAAGCTTCGCGTATCGCGGCGGAAGGTATCGTTTCTTGCTATATCGACGGCAAGAAAGGCGTGCTCGTAGAACTTAACTGCGAATCCGACTT
>JAZOPU010000056.1:0-1183 GCA_045655705.1 Candidatus Scatosoma sp. | reverse complement strand
ACCTATAAATCGTCGTTTTGCAATCAGGGATTGCAAAACGGGCTAGCCCGAATTTTTTTCACACAAAAAGCAACTATACGCGCGTATAGTTATATATATTGTAGCATACGTTCGTCAAAAAATCAAGTATTTTGTAAACATAAGCGAGTTTATTTTTAAAAATAGCAAAAAAACTCCCGGCGCGAAAAACGCCGAGAGTTGATGACGATAAATAAACGATTATAAAAGGCTTGCCGCGTCTTTGTCGCAAACGACGGTAACGAACGGGTGGAGCTGTAATACGGACGCGGGAAGTGCGGGCGTGATTTCGCCTTTCACCATACCGCGGAGTGCTTCCGCTTTGTTCTTGCCCGAAACGACCATAACGATGGATTTCGCATTCATAATGTTCTTGATACCCATAGAAAGTGCTTGACGGGGTACTTCGTCGATGGAATTGAAAAGACGGGAGTTGTCTTTGATCGTGCTTTCGGTAAGATCTACCACGTGCGTAACCGAATCAAAGGGAGTGTTCGGTTCGTTGAAACCGATATGTCCGTTCGAGCCGATGCCCAAAACTTGAATATCTTGTTGGTTCGCGTCAAGAAGTGCGTTGTAGCGATCGCATTCCGCTTTCAAATCGCTTGCGCTACCGCAAGGAAGATTGGTGTTTTTAAGGTCAATGTCCAAATCGTCGAAAAGGTTGGTGCGCATAAAGTATGCGTAGCTTTGATTGTGATCTGCTTTAAGACCTACGTATTCGTCGAGATTGACGGACGTAACGTTTTTATAGGACGTGCCATTTTCTTTGTGGTCTTTGATCATGTTTTGGTATAAGCCGATAGGGCTGGAACCAGTTGCAAAACCGAGCACGGCGTTGGGATTGTTTTTCACGATCTCAATTACCACTTCGGCTGCTTTTTTGCTCATTTCTTCATAGTTTTCCGTAACGATAACTTTCATAAACTACTCCTCTTAAAAAAATATTGTCCTTTGACTTTATCATTATACCGCATTTTTTGGAAATCTGTCAAGCGTTTGAAATAAAAAAGATTTGGGGATATTTCGCGTTTCTTTGTAAAAAATTTCCGTGGAATATTTGACAAATTTTGTCGAATGTGTTAAAATGATGATAAGCTTGAAAAAAATCAAGCAAAATTATATTATAAGGAGTGTTTTTTATGTCCAAGTTTGCGAAACTCTT
>JAZOPU010000055.1:0-3961 GCA_045655705.1 Candidatus Scatosoma sp. | reverse complement strand
ACCCTGCCGTTAAATCCCACGGCGGCGTACGACAAGCTCAAAAGAATACTCAAACGAGCAGAGCTTCCGCTGATACGCTTCCACGACTTACGCCACACCTTCGCAACGCACGCGATACAAGGCGGAGTGGATGCCAAAACCTTGGCTGGCTTGCTCGGACATACGGATGCGAGCTTCACGCTCGACACCTACACGCATATGACGAGCGACATGCACAAGCACGCGTCGTCCGTCGTCAATAATATGATGCAACAATTTTTAACGAGGGAGAAAACGAATGGCGAGAAATAAACGAAAGCAAGGCGACGGCACGATGCGGTTGCGAAAGGACGGACGGTGGGAAGGGCGTATCGTAGTCGAGTACGACGAAAAGGGCATTCCGAAAACCAAGAGCGTGCTTGCCAAAACGAAAGCCGAATGCGAAGAAAAACTCAAAGCTTTAAGGGACAAGCTTGGCAAGTCGGTGGAACGGTTCAAACCGGACATGCCCTTCGGTCAATGGATAGATTTTTGGTATCAAACCTATTGTCAGCCTGCGCTCCGCGAAACGACGAAAGACAGCTATAAGAACATTATCTACAATCATATTATTCCGACCATCGGGCATATACCGCTCAACAAGCTCACGCAAAACGATTTACAACAGTTCTATGCCAAGATGAAACGGCAAGGGCGGTTGCAGAATACGGAAAAGCACGGCACGGGGCTGTCGGATAGATTTGTGCGTTCCTGCCACGCGCATTGCAGGTCAGCGTTGCAAAGAGCGGTCACCGAAGGGCTGATTACGAAAAATCCGTCCCTTGGCTGTAAGCTACCGCCCAAGAAAGGCAGGGAAATGCAGGTGCTAACGCCTGCGGAAATCGAGCGTTTTTTGGCGAGAGCGAGAGAAGAGGGCTATTACGAATTGTTTTTGCTGGAGCTTTCCACAGGCATGAGTCGGGGTGAAATTTTGGGGCTGAAATGGACGGACTTAAACCTTGCGGACGGGAGCTTGCGGATTTCTCGGCAGGTGGTTACGGCAGGCAACGAACTTATCGTGCAACAGCCGAAAACGAAAAGTTCTATCCGCACGATACTCTTACCGCCGTACATGGTGGAAGTCCTTGCGAAAATGAAAGAAAAGAAGACCTGCGACTGGATGTTTCCGTCTCCCGTCAAGGAAGGCGAACCGAGAAATCCTACTTCGCTACTGCATCGTTTCAAACTGATTTTGCAAAGGTCGGGTTGCAAGGATATCCGCTTCCACGATTTACGGCATACGTTCGCGACGATGGCAATAGAAAACGGCATGGATGTGAAAACGCTGTCGGGAATTATCGGGCATATTAGCGCGGAAACGACCTTGAATATCTATTCGCACATCACGGACACGATGCGTGTGCAGGCATCGGTAAAAATCGACCGCAAAATCGGCGGTACAAACGCGGAAATGCCTGAACCGAAGAACGAGCCGTCCAAAACGGTATCGAGCGAAATTGACGGCTTTTTCGAGCCGTACAAGCCCAAGATAAGAAAATCGGGGACGGGGTGTATCTATCAAGTGAACGAAAACCTGTGGGAAGGGAGTTTTTATCCGAGACTGCCTGGCGGAAAGCGAAAGAAATTCAACGTCTACGCGAAGACGAGAGAGAAATGCGAGAAAAAGCTCGCCAAGATGATAGCCGAAAAGAAAGCAGAAATCGCCAAGATGAAGCAAGCACAAAAAAAGGGGTGACCAAGCTGGTCACCCCTCAAATTTTGATACGCAGTAAACAAAGAAAAATAATGTTATTCTTGAGTTTTCTTTTTATTAGACTTTATTTGAAAATGCTTCTTTATAAATGCCAAGAGAATAAGTCCTAAAATCGGGAAAATAGCAGCGATAAGCATACCCATCTTAAACCCAATGTCTTCTGGCGATAAGGATAAGGTGTTCGCTAAGTTTATCGCCCATTCGCTAACGGAAATATTGTCTACGATAATACCGAGCGTCTGCGGCGCAACCGAAGCACCGAGGTCGCCGCCTGCTGCCATCAAAGCGTATGCCGCAACACCGAGCATGGGGATTTTCTCTTCCATTAAGATAAGTGTTCCAGGCCACAGCATAGAGGTGCAAATCCCCAGTCCAACGCAAGCGATAAGAGAAAGAATATCGTTTGGAGAAAAGGCTACGAATACATACAGAACTGCCGCCCCTGCCATACTCCAACACAAAACCTTGAAAATATTTTTTCCGAATTTTGCATAAGCCGTTCTTGTAAGCGCAAGCAATACTGCAAAAAGGCACATACCAAAAATGTCGCCCCAAACCTTAGGCATATGCAATACGTTTTCGGTATATACGGAAATCCAGTTTGACATCGTATTTTCAGCGCAAGCGCCCAAGAAAATACACATCATACACAAAATAAGCCCAATCGTTCTGTGTTTGGAACGAACCTTTTCCGTTTTTTCATGGCTAACGTCCATTTCAGGAAGTTTTGCCGTCATTAAAAGGATAGATGCAATAACGGGAAGAGATGCCCAAAAAAAGGTAAGGTACGTCCAGTATTGATTGCCAATAAATTGAAGAACGACCGTGCTGATGAGCACAACGCCGACCAACCCATAGCCGTAAAGAGAATGGAGCGTACTCATATCCTTGTCGGGAGTATCCGATGGCAATGCGGCAACGGTGGGGCTGATTAACACTTCACCAAGCCCTGCAGCAACAGAAAAAAGAATTGTGCCTATAACAAGTCCTATATAGGCGTAATTAGGCTGTATCATAGGAATTAAAGCGTATAGACATAATCCCGCTGCCGTCAACAAAGGCATTATGCGAAGTGTTTTGTGTATATTGAAATATTTGCTCAAAAAGCTGAAAATAAGGTCTATGCCAAGCTGTGTGCAAAAGTTGATTAGTACGAGCGTTCCAAGCAGTGTGTAAGAAATCCCATATAATTCTCTAAATGTTGCAAACAACAGCGGCGGTAAACTAAACACCGACGACATAGCAAGATATGTAAAGTAGCAGGTGTACTTTGTTCGTTTATATTTTGCTTTTTCCATGGTTAAAACTCCTGATATACGTTTGAATTACCTTGACGAAAAAATGTCATTATGATATAATTATAACGCCAAAAAAAGTGAAAATATATAACGATTATATGTTTTTATGGTAAAATAGTGTCAATATGAGGGTTTATATGGATAATATTATTTTTTCATTTGACGAAACAAAACGAGAACGGTTTGAGTATCCCAATCGTTCCTTTCCATTTATTACGTGGATAGGGAGTTTTAATGCTTTTGCCGACCGCTGTTTGGTCTGTCACTGGCACGGCGAATTTGAATACGACGTGGTGCTGTCGGGATGTGTAGATTATTATATCGACGGAAAGCATATAAGGGCAAGCCAAGGGGATGTGGTTTTTATCAATTCAAACGCTATGCATACGGCAACGCAGGTTGGCGATGAATGTGCAAGTATATATACTGTCAGTTTTTTGCCGTCGTTATTTACCAGTGGGAATAATACTCCTTTTTATAAAAAATATTTTCAGTCCATATTGCAATCGAATATAAAAGGTTTTTTCGTAGATAATAAAACAAGTACGGGAAAACGGATAACGGAATTGTTGCAAAAAATATATGCTTTTGAATTAGAGGAACCTGAATATTACGAGCTTTTATGTATAAGTTTTATGAGTGATATTTGGCAAAATACGCTTGCATATATCAAAGAAGAAGAGCAACAACTTTCTTCGCTTGACACCAACGATGAAACGCAGAAAAGGGTAAAAGATATTCTTTTTTACATACACGAACATTACGCGGAAGATATCCGTATAGACGATCTTGCGCATTATGCGCATATCTGCCGAAGTGAGTGTTTCCGTTGTTTTAAGCGATATTTCAACAAAAGCCCTATGAGTTATTTGACGGAATATCGTTTATCTTACGCTGTAAAAGCATTGAAGGACACGGAAAAATCCGTTAC
>JAZOPU010000054.1:0-6610 GCA_045655705.1 Candidatus Scatosoma sp. | reverse complement strand
GCACGAGCGCAAAATCCCGCACGTTGTTTGCGAAAAGCTCGTATTCCTTTTTGCTTTCCAGCGTACGCTCGGACAGCGTTTCGCCCGTACTTGCAAGCATATAATCCTTGGGCGCTTTGAGTGTTACTTTAAACTCCGCTGTTTCCGATAAAAAGGGGTCGCCGTCTTGATAATACGCCGTTTCGCAAAAACCGCCGTCTTTTTCTCCGCAAAGTATCGGAAAGAAATTGCCAAGGTTCACGGTATTTTTTGTAATCCCCGTGCGGTGATTGACGTTAGCAAGTTTCAGCAAAAAACCGATATCGAGCACCACTTTATCCCCAGGGAATAACGAACGCTCTAAATACGCGTAGAGAACGTTTTCATCTTCGCCCATAACTTCCCAGTTTTTCGCGCCGTTTACGGACGATATCACCATCTCCCCGTAGCTTTCGCCTTGATAATACGCCCCGCTCTCCTGCGCCTTGGGTACAGGTCTATATAACGCGTCTTTTCGGTATGCGTTGGGATACAGCTGGAATTTAAGCACGGATATTTCGTTATCCCCGTTATTTTCATACGTGAACTTCGTCGTGCCCGCAAGCGTGGCGGTTTCGGGTAAGTATTCCGCAGTAATCTCATACCTGCCCGCCTGTTTTTTCTCTTTTTTACAACCATAGCCAAACACGCACGCACCCAGCGCGCACGATAAAGCCAACACCAAACTGACCGTTTTCTTCATACCACTACCCCTTTACGAATATGCCTTGACAAAATATTGTATGCGGACGGGCAGTATAATATGAAAATATCTCCACGGCAAAAGGTGGCTCGCGCGAACTCCTATGAATTTAGGATTTCGAGTAACTTTCACGGCGCACAGGAAAATAGCCCCGCGACTTTTGTCGCAGGGCTATTTCCTGGTGCACCGTAAGAGGTTCGAACTCCTAGCCTTCGGTTCCGTAGACCGACGCTCTATCCAGTTGAGCTAACAGTGCAAGTATTCAATTTAACGGGTAGCTCAGCGAATTACCAAGTTGAGCTAACAGTACTTTTATTTAAAATGCTTATATAGTATAGAATTTTTTTTTGCTTTTGTCAACCGTTTTTGCCCTGTTTTTTAACTTTATTCAAAAAAATCTTATACACATAAATCAAATGCGATTGCCGTGATATCGTCGGAGAAATTTCCACCGCTATACACGTTGAGCGCGTTTTTGAGTTTTCCGATAAAATCTTCCGCGCTATGGCTTTGCATAAGCACGCTTTCCGTACGTTCAATCCCGAATTGCTCGCCTTTGGAATTCATACACTCCGTAACCCCGTCCGTAACCAAAACCAAAATATCCCCCTTTTCATAGGAGATTGCGTTTTCGCGGTAGGTGAAATCAGGCATCCAGTTAGACACAGGCGGAGCGGGGGATTCGATTTCGTTGATCCCTTCCGCCGTCTTTAACAAAATAGGCGCGTTATGCCCTGCGGACACGAACCGCACGGCTTTTTCTTCTTTATCAATACGCACCGCCGCCACCGTAATATACGAGCGCTCGTCTTGGTGCAGTTCGTTAAATTTCACGTTCAACGCGGAAATCGCTTTGGCAAGGTCTTTTTCTTTACGGTCAAAACCCGCTTTCACGAACGCCGAAAGCATACCCGCGGAAATACCTTTCCCCGATACGTCGGCGAGCACGCCGTAGGTTTGTCCGTCCAGCTCGTAAACGTCGGGCAAGTCCCCGCCAACGCCAAGGCAAGGAATATACATATACGAATACGGCACGCCGCCCATGCTTTTACCTGCGGGCAAAAGGCGTTGTTGCAAGCGTTTTGCCGACAGCATTTCCCGTTCCATTTCCGTTTGATACGTGCCGTCGGTCAAGCCCAAAAACAGTTTACCCTTTTCTCCTACGGGTAAAATGCGAATACGCATAGAAATTCTATCCGTATGCCCTGTGTGGCGCACGGTCGTGTGTACCGTTTCCATTTGTTCTGCTTTGGTATCCACCGCCGCTTTTATCACACGCAAAAACGCACAATACGCGCAACGCTCGCTTTCCCCGCACTTGCCTTCTTCCGCGCAACCGAGCACGCTTTTGAGCGTACCCTTTTTCTTTGCGTCGTCAAAAAAGGCACGACGAAACGCCGCGTTGACAAATTTCACGCGTAATTTATCGTCGAACACGAACACGCCTTGCGGGAACGCGTCGAATATTTTTTCATACGTTTTGAGCGTCATTTTTTTGTTTACCTATAAAAATGAAGTCCGCGTTTGAGCCTTACAATAAACGGAATATCCTTATAAATTTCCCCGTCAAGCTGTACAGGGCAGGGCTTTGTGGGAGTAAATTTAAGCGTATCGCAAAGGAAATGTTTCGCCGTGGGATATTCGAGAATTTTACCTTTCATAAGCTGTATAAACGCCTTAATAATCTTAATTTTTCCGTCGATAAAATCCACGAGCACGGCGTTGAGTTTTCCGTCGGTGCTATCCGCTACGGGACAAATTTTAATCCCACCGCCAAACTGCGTACCGTTACACGCCGCCGCGAGCAATACGTTGTGTTCTTCTTTTACGTTCTCGCTTTCCACTTCTACTTTTATACCCTTGAATGCGAACATACTTTGAACAAGGCTGAGAAGGTATTTTATTTTACCCCGAAGCTTGCCCCTTTGACAGCGTTCGAGCACGTCCACGTCCATACCCAGCCCCGAAACGTTCATGCACCGAAGCCCGCCAACTTCCAAATAATCCGTTGCTTTCGTTTCGCCTTTCAAGATAACTTCCGCCGCTTCTTTGGCGCTTAACGGCAAACCCGCGTGTTCGGCAAAATCGTTGCCCGTACCCGAGGGAATAAGCCCTAAATTACAAGCGGTGGGATCGGCAAGCCCATTGAGTACTTCGTGCAACGTCCCGTCGCCGCCAAGCGCGACAATCTCTCGCTCCCCGCGGCTGGTAAGCTCGCGAGCAATCTCTTTGGCTTCGCCTTTATAGTGCGTGTAGTGCGTTTCAAACGCCACGCCGTTTTGCGCAAAAACGTCTTGCACGATTTGGAGATTTTTCTCCGACTTGGTTTTCCCTGCAACGGGATTGGATATAATATGAAAAAGCTTTTTCATTTGCATCGAATTTATTCTTCCCTGTGTAAAATAAAATTTTTTGCTAAATATATTATATAATACTTTGCGAAGAATTGCAATTTATTTTTCAATTTGATATACTTTTATTGTGTTAAATTTGAAAAAATTTTAAAAAAGGCGGTCCTTATGCGAAACATTTTGCCGAAAAACTTACTTTTACTCGCGGAAAAGCTCCCCGCACCCCTTTATCTCGTGGGTGGAAGCGTGCGGGATTTTCTCATTCCGCTTTCTCCCGCAAACGGCAAACTTGATTTGGATATTTGCGCTCCGCTCCTCGCCGACGCGTTTGCAAGCATAGCGCAAGAGCATGCTTTCGTCGTGCAATCCATCTACCGCGCGACGGGCACGGTCAAGCTCAAAGATCCCGACGGCTTCGACTATGAATTTTCTTCCTTCCGTTCGGATAAATACGTTCGCGGGATACATACCCCCGTTGAAACCACGTTCACAAACGATATTTCTCTCGACGCGCGCCGTCGCGATTTCACCGCCAACGCCGTCTACTACGATATCAAAAAGGGTGTGTTCGTCGATCCGCTCGGCGGTATTCCCGCTATTCAAGAAAAACGGCTCACAACGGTTGCGCCCGCACGTAAAGTGTTTGGGGAAGACGGGCTTCGGCTTATGCGCCTTGCCCGCCAAGCAGGGCAACTAGGCTTTACTCCCGATCAAGAGTGTTTGGACGGGGCAACGGAAAACGCCGCACTTATTAAAGATGTCACCCCCGAACGGGTTTTTGCCGAGCTTTCCGCAATCCTTTCCGCCGACAAAAAATACGGCGTGCAGGACGGGCATTTTGCGGGCTTGAAGTTACTTGATAAAACGCGTGTTCTCGATTATATTTTCCCCGAGCTTACCTTGGGACGGGGCATGAAACAACGCGCAGATTTTCACGACCACGACGTTTTAGAACATTCCTTACGCGCCGCGCGCTATGCGCCCGCACCCTTGCGCCTTACCGCGCTTTTACACGACGTGGGCAAACCCTTTTGCGAACTGCGCGATCACACGTCCTTTGCCCACCCCGAAGAAGGTTCGCGCCTTGCAGGGGAAATGCTCAACCGCTTAAAAGCACCCAAAAAAGCAATCGCACAAGTGCAAAACCTGACCGCATTGCACATGTATGATTTAGACGGAAAGGTGGGCGAAAACAAACTCTGCCGTTTCTTCGTGCAACACTATCCTTGCCTTGTAGACTTAATGGCAATCAAGCAAGCAGATTTTTCCGCTTGCAAAGACAAGCTTTGTATTGCGCCCACAGTGGAAAAATGGCAAAAGCTTTTACAAAAATTGCATGCCGAACAAGCCCCGCTCACGTTAAAAGAGCTCGCCCTTTCAGGCAAAGACCTATTAAATATCGGCGTGCCTGCGCCTAACGTTTCATTCGTTTTACAAAAACTGCTTTTACACGCGGTATGCGTGCCAAAAGACAATCAAAAAGAGCGACTTGTAAAAATCGCTCTTGGGTTTTTAAAAACTATTTAAAGCCGACTACCGTCGGCTTTTTTTCTTATAATTTGCTTACGGTGATACCGTCTTCGATAGAAGTTTCATAGAAGCTTGCTTTATAGCCGATCGTATCCGCGTACGCAGCGCCTACACGGCGAATAAAACCTTCCACCGCCGTCTTTTTAACGATAGAAATGGTGCAACCGCCAAAGCCCCCGCCAATCATACGCGAGCCCAAGCAATCCGCTTCTTTTCTTGCGAGCGCGGAAAGGGTATCGAGTTCCTTGCCCGTAACCTCGTAGAGATCGCGAAGCGAATAATGGCTTTGGTTCAACAGCTGTCCAAGCTCTACAAGATCGCCTGTTTTGAGTGCTTCCACCGCTTTATTGACCCTATCGCATTCCATAACCACGTGTTCCGCGCGCTTTGCCACCAAGCCCGAAAGCAAATATTTCACTTCCGCAAAATCCTTGGGCGAAAGCTCGGCAAGATTTTTGACGTCCTTGACGGTTTGAATGGCTTTGAGCGCCGTTTCCACTTCTTGACGGCGTACGTTGTATTTACTTTCCACAAGGTTGTGCGGTTTGTTGCAATTTGCCACCACCAAGCAATACTCGCCAAGCTGTAAAGGTACGTATTCATAGGCAAGCGTGGAACAATCGAGAAGTACCGCGTGGTCTTTCTTACCCATTGCCGAAGCGAATTGATCCATAATCCCGCAGTTTACGCCCGCATATTCGTTTTCTGCCTTTTGCGACAGGAGCGCAAGCTCTACTTTATCATATTTAACGCCCGCATATTCGCAAAGCGTTACCGCCGTTGCCACTTCGATCGCCGCAGACGACGAAAGCCCGCTACCAAAGGGTACGGTGCAATCGTAGTATAAATCGCAACCAACAATCTCCACGCCCTTTTGCTGCAAGAAATACGCCACGCCCGCTTGATAATTGCCGATCTTCAAGCCTTTATAGCTATCCAGCTTGTCCGTTTGGATTTCCACAATCCCGTCGATACCGCGGAACGCCATACGAATGACCTTTCCGCCCGTTTTTTTCGCATATACGTTACAACGCAAGTTCAGCGCCGCGGGAAACACTTTACCACCGCAATAATCGACGTGTTCACCGATAACGTTAATTCTACCCGCCGCGGTGAATAAATCTTCCGCTTTTGCACCAAACAAATTTTCAAATGCTTGCATTGCTTGTTTCTTTTCCATATCCATCACACCTCTCTATGGATTTTATAATAAGATTATACAATACCCGCGCCCCTTTTGTCAAGAGTGCAACGCGGTTTTTTACAATTAAAAAACAAAACGCCGTTTATTGCGGCGTTTTGTTTTCCGATTTTACAATGCGCATACGTTGGTCGCGCGGAGCTTTTCGGGATTTTTAGGATCGGGTTCGATTTCAAAAGATACTTTTTGTCCTTCTTTCAATCTTCTGTACCCCTCCATTACAATCGCCGAGAAATGCACGAATACGTCGTCGCCGCCTTCGTCGTTGGCGATAAATCCGTACCCCTTTTCCGCGTTGAACCATTTGACAGTTCCTTGGCTCATCTTCGTCTTCCCTCCGATAGTTTTCGTTATCGGAAAAAACGCAAACAGCCCCCATTTCTGTCCGATACAAGTTTATTATATCACATTTTTTTGTGAATTGCAATACTTCTTTACGATTTTTTATTCAATTTTAGCGGTTTTTTCACTTTTTTGGGCAAATTAATAGACTTTTAGCATATTTTTATGTTATAATCAACATATTGGAGAGCGAATATGGAATTTTTGGAAATCGTAAAAGTTATTTTACTGGGCATTATCGAAGGTATCACCGAATGGTTACCCGTTTCAAGCACGGGACACTTACTGCTTTTCGACGCTATCTTTCCCATGCATCAATCCCCCGCCTTTATGCAAACGTTTAACGTCGTCGTACAGCTAGGCGCGATCTTGGCGGTTATCGTATTGTTTTGGCGCAAACTCTTCCCTTGGAAGAAAGACGAAACGCAAGGCAAGATCGTGGCGGACAAAGCCGTGTTTACGCTT
>JAZOPU010000053.1:0-2219 GCA_045655705.1 Candidatus Scatosoma sp. | reverse complement strand
CATAGGGATTTATATGAAATGATATGCAAAACTCGACTTGTGAAAAGTCGAGTTTTCTTTTGTTTATGTAAAAAACTTGCATTGAATTTAAGTCTATGATATAATAAATTCACAGATAAATAAGAATTTGACGGCCACTTTTAAGATGATTAACAAATTAGGAGGGGATCTTTATGACTAAAAAGAGGAAGATTATTCTTGCAACGGTAGCGTTCTCTATTTTATTGGCTATAGGGGTAAGTCTTACATATATTTTTGCTGTGGCATTGCCGCAAAAGCGAGAGAAGGAGCAATTATTAAAAGCGGTGCAGGAGTATTATGACGCAAAGCTTGCTATGTATACAGCGGAAAACGAGAAATATGATGACTATGAGGTGGACGTTGCATTCCTTGGCGACAGCCTTACCGACGGATACGATCTTGAAAAATACTTTCCGCAATATCTTGTTCTTAATCGCGGAATTGGTGGTGAGACGACCTTTGGTCTTGAAAAACGTCTTAAGGTATCGGTTTATGATTTAAAGCCTAAAGTGGCAGTAATGCTCATAGGGGCAAACAACTTTGATACAATGTTTGATAACTATGAAAATATTTTGAAGGGATTTAAGGAAAATCTGCCAAATACCAAAATAGTATTGCTATCTCTTACATCTATGAGTCAGGAATGGGGCAAAAATAATCAAAAAGCAGCTTATAACAACGTTAAAATAAAGCTCCTGTCAGAAAAATACGGATACGAATTTGTCGATCTGTATTCTCCACTTTTGAATCTTGAAACAGGTGAAATATATGCAGAATATACGACCGATGGCGGTCACTTAACATCCGCAGGATACGAGGTGCTTACAAATACGATAACTCCCGCACTCGAACAACTATTAGGTAGATAACTGCGCTTAACAGCATTACAAATTCCAATTTGTCGAGATGTTTCCTGTTTGGTAAAAAAGTATAACACACTTACTTTCAACCTAAAATTTTAACGGCAAGGCGTTGCGCCTTGCCGTTAAGCTTTTGCTTTTCTTTAACCGACGATTAAGTTGATAAGTCTACCTTTTACCACGATACATTTTTTCACGCTCTTGCCTTCGATTTGTGCCGCGATTTCGGGGTTTGCGCAAACGAGCGATTGAATTTCGTCTACGGAAAGCCCTTCGGCAATCATCATTTTCGCTTTAATCTTGCTATTGATTTGCACGGCGTATTCCGTTTCGTCTTTGATAAGCGCCTGTTCGTTGACAGCGGGATAGCTTTCCAAGAACACGCTTTCCTTTTTGCCGATAATCTCCCAAAGCTCTTCCGCAAAGTGGGGGGCAAAGGGCGCGAACATACGGATAAGGTCGGCGATCGCTTCCTTATAGAACGTAACGTTCTTTTCTTCAAGCGTATCGTATTTTTGGAGCGCATTCACGTATTCCATAATACGCGCCAAAGACGTGTTGAACGAGAAAACTTCCACGTCGCGAACGATCGACTTGATAGCAAAATTCTTTGCATAATCAAGCTCTTTTTCCGCGCGCGTGATCTTGTCGTGTCCGTCTTTTTCTTCCACGGATTTGGTTACAAGCCGTTCTACACGGTCGATAAATTTCGCAATAGATTTAATGCCGTCGTCGTTCCAAGGTCCGCCTTCGGTGTAGCTGAAACCGAACATTAAATACAAACGGAAAACGTCTGAACCGTATTCTTCGATATATTTATCCGGCGAAACGACGTTTCCGCGCGATTTGGACATACGGTTTCCGTCTGGTCCTAAAATAATACCTTGATGAACCAAACGCTTGAACGGCTCGTCAAAGCTAACCAAGCCCATATCGCGAAGCGCTTTCGTGATAAAGCGCGCGTATAAAAGGTGCATACAAGCGTGTTCCGAACCGCCTACGTATACGTCGACGGGGAGCATGGTATCCGCCACGTCTTTCGACCACGCCTGCTTTTCGTTGCGTGCGTCTGCATAGCGCAAATAATACCAGCTTGAACATACGAACGTATCGAGCGTATCGGGGTCACGCGAGGCTTTTCCACCGCAGGTAGGGCAGGTGCAGTTCATAAATCCGTCGTGGGAAGCAAGGGGGGATTTACCGCTTGGTCTAAATTCCACGTCGTAAGGAAGCTTGACGGGCAAATCCTTTTCAGGAACGGGAACGACACCACACTTTTCGCAATGAATCATAGGAATCGGCGCGCCCCAGTAGCGTTGACGGGATACCGACCAGTCG
>JAZOPU010000052.1:0-2547 GCA_045655705.1 Candidatus Scatosoma sp. | reverse complement strand
GCTTGCGCGTACTTGATTTATACGGTGCAGTCAAGCTTGCTCGTATCGAATTACAGTATCCGTGTAGACGCGCTGTATGAAGATTTAGGCAACTTCCCCCGCTGGAACGCCGATTTCTTCCGTAGGGATAGCCGTTTAATGGATAGTTATTCTCGCCACGCGCATATACTCGATTTTGATATATTGCGTTTGGGTAAGCGTATGCTTGAAAATAATCCTAACAGGTACGCGTTCGGGTTTGGTGTTTG
This sequence comes from Candidatus Scatosoma sp., assembly GCA_045655705.1. Taxonomy (GTDB): domain Bacteria; phylum Bacillota; class Clostridia; order Christensenellales; family Borkfalkiaceae; genus Scatosoma. The sequence goes on along the minus strand of JAZOPU010000052.1, from coordinate 2,299 downwards.
GATTATTTCGGAGATTGATAAAGAACGTAAGAACGCGCCCGAAACAAAGCATTTAGACCCCGAAAGCGAAGAAGCAAATCAAAAGAACGACCTTTTCAATATGCTTTTGAAAATGTCGCGCCACGCCGCAGTGGTTGCAAATCGCGTGTTCGTGAAATTCTTTGCGGACTTACAACGGCCCGAGAGTTTGGGCGCGGACGCGCGCGAACTTGGGCAGGTTGTTTATATTGATATAGACGAAAGCGAAAAGGAAATGCAACCCGTCTTGCCGTTCTTCTCGCCCTTTTATATGGTGCAAGCACTCGTAGATTTATTTTTCGGTAAATTTGTACGGCTGTATTATGATTATCGGTTTATTCGGGGCGATAAAACGTTACCTATGTACTTAATGAAAAATGGCGTAGCAGGTTTGGAACGGTACGTAAAACGGACGGAAAACCTGTTCGGCTCGTCGAAAGTGAAGTTACAAATCGAAAGCGGACGAATGGACGGACAAACGAAAGATAAGGTGTATTTCGAGCAGTCCAAAAAGATTTACGCACGACGTTACGGCACGGACTGTTTGAACGGCATATTCGAGCTGTACGCGGAAAATAACACAATAGGCATTGACGATCTACCCGAATACTTAACGGAAATCGGCAACGATAAAGAAAATTTAATGCAACATAGTTTCTTCCAAGTGGAAGTACACAAATACAATAAAGTTGCGTAAATGAAAAACGGGGTTATTCCCCGTTTTTGTTATGCACTCATTTGTAGTACTTTTTACGCGCGTGATTTGTATTACTTTCCGCACGTTTGGTTTGTATTACTTTTCACGTGTTCGATTTGAACGACGTGTCTTGATATTTTTTAATAAACTCTCTCATTGCTTCATCGATTAAATCCGCTAACGTATATTTATCGTACGGTGTGTGCGGTTTATCGGGAAATTGCGTAGAATATCGTTTCTCCGTTCGGCTTGGAAAGTAGTTCGTCCACGATATCGTAAAACTCTCTACGATTTCCAAAAATTCCTTGTACCTATTTCCGTTTACACGTATACTTACTATCTTATCTCTCATTGTTATCTCTCCCATTTTGATTTTTCGATTTTTTTAACGATTTCCGCTTGCGGATAGCATTTGCAAAGTGTTTGAAACAGTTTTAATGCCTCGTGGCGTTGTTTCCCCTCAAATCTATCCCTACGTAAAACGCGCGTTTCCACGTCGGCGCGGTCGGGTACGCTTTCCACGGTAACATAATAGAAAACCTTGTTTTCGTAATATTGCCGTTGTCGCTCTATGGTAATGCGCTTATGGTAGGTTGCGGAATTGATTTCCTGATACCGTTTATATAGTTCGGTACGGTAGATTTGTAAAAACTCGATTTTTTGCTTTAAAAATTCGATTTCGTCTTTTGCCGTTTTGTCGGCATTCGCGCAATCAAGCGTGGATTTGATTTTATCGGGTTTTTGTATGTAATAGTGGCGGTTGTAAAAATTTTTTGTGCCGGTATTATCCGTTCCGTACTCAAAAATTTTTTCAATGCGTTCATTCATTGCTCTTTCCTCCAAGTATAGATTATAAATTTATTTGGGGCGATACGTTCGGGAAACGTGGCGGTGTAGCCCTGCTGTTTTTTTTCTTTCATAAAACGGATTGCGGAAACAAGGTCGCAAAACTCGTCCGCCCTTGCCGTCATTCCGTTTTTATTTTCTTTGCAAATCGTTTTCATTGCGGTTTCTTCTCCGTATTAAATTCCATACCGTTTATACCAACAATTAGAAAGTTTTTCGCGAAACTCGTTCCGTTCAATTTCCGAAATAATATCCAAAACATAACAAATCCGTAGCATTCCCTGTACTTCGTAATAATCGTTAGGACTTACAGCAATATTTCCCGTATCTAAATTATCACAAATTTTGTCAATATAACTTTCCAAAATTTCTTTTTGCGTCATTGTTCTTTTCTCCTTTGGGGCGGTTAAGCCGCCCCGTTAATTCTTTTTTGTTGTTCTTCTGTTTTTATAATCTCCGAGCCGTGCAAACGTCGGATTTCTTCAAGTGTCAGCTTGTGGCGGTTGTTGGTCGGGTTATCCGTCCACGCCCACGCCTTTTTACCCGAACAGTAGAAGAAACCAAGCTCTTTAAGTTGTGCGCGGTATGCGTAGGCATTGAACACCCACAGCCACGAACCGCAAAGCTCGATACGGCAATTAAACGAGATAATCGCGTTTATAATTTCGCGGAAGTTGTCGGGAACGTCGGCGCGTTCGTCGGCTTTGGTGTACGTCTTGCCGTCGGCGGTGGCGTGTA
>JAZOPU010000051.1:0-2743 GCA_045655705.1 Candidatus Scatosoma sp. | reverse complement strand
CGTTTCATAAAGTAGTCCACAAAGCGGGGACGGTGCTTTCTATCCGTTTCTTGCGCTACGCTTTCTGCCTGCACGTCGGGAATGGGATCGTCCGGTTCAAACGGCGCGGACGGCGTTTGCACGGGCGCGATCGGTTGCGGTTGCGGCGCATAAGCAGGTTGCGTATAACTCGGATATTGTGTATAGCCTGCGTTAAACGGTTGCGTTGTTTCCACCCTTTCGTTTTGATACGCCATGTCAATTCTTTGCGAAAGCAACGTTGCCTGACGGAGCGCGGAATCCTGCGCTTCGGGCGTGATTGCATTTTGCGTGTTATTAAAGCCCGTTGCAATGATTACGACTTCCACTTCGTCGTTCATCGCTTCGTCGATACAAGCACCGAAAATGACGTTTGCGGAATAGTCGATAACGCCTTTAACAAGATCGGCAGCCATCACCACTTCGTCGAGCGAGAGATCTTTACCGCCGATAATATTGAGTATTACCGAGCTTGCGCCTTCGATCGTCGTGTTCAAAAGCGGAGAGCATACCGCGCAACGAACGGCGTCGGAAATACGTTTTTCGCCCTTGGCAACGCCAATACCCATGTGCGCAAGTCCGCGGCCTTTGAGCGTTGTTTTCACGTCGGCAAAATCCAAATTGATAAGCGAGGGCTTGACGATCAGCTCGGCAATACCGCGAATACCTTGACGGAGCACTTCGTCGGCAACTTTCAAGGAATCGGAAAACGACGTGCCCTTGGGAACGACTTGACGAATTTTATCGTTGGGAATGGTAATAATCGAATCCACGCACTTGCGCAATTCTTCAATACCCGACATTGCGTTATCCATACGGCGTTTCGCTTCAAAATTAAACGGGAGCGTTACGACGGCAACCGTCAAAATTTTTAAATCTTTCGCGATTTTTGCAATCACGGGCGCAGCACCCGTACCCGTACCGCCACCCATACCCGCGGTAATAAACAAAAGGTCGGTATCTTTGAGCGCTTCGGCAAGCATTTCTTTATTCTCTTCCGCGGCAGCTTTACCCACGGCAGGGTCTGCACCTGCACCCAAGCCTTTGGTGAGTTTTACGCCTATTTGAATACGCTTGGTTGCTTTGGAACGCGCCAAGGCTTGATTATCCGTGTTCACGACGATATAATCGGCACTTTTCAGCCCCGAATCGATCAATCTATCCACGGCGTTATTACCCGCGCCGCCCACGCCGATAACCTTTATTTTCGCAACCCCCGAAAGGTTGTTGACAGCTTCAGCTACAACAAACTCTTGATTGATGCCTTCGCCGTAATTTTCACTTTCGTTATAGTATTCGTTCATTTGCGTTTTCCTCCGTTTTTGTTAAAAATTCTTTGCCAAAATCCGCGTGCTTTTCTATCGTTTAGAGCCATATTCATAAGCGCGATACGCGAAGAGAACGCGGGCTTATCATAGTAGGGAAGCTCGGGCGCGACCACTTCGGTCAAGCGGTTTAATCTTGCGGACAAATGCTCGGTGATGCCTGCTATCCCCGCTATCCCTTCGCCCGTAACGGACACGGGATTGACCGCAAACGCCGTCATATTTTTTTCATTATAGTATTTACCAAAAAAGTTTTCCACGTTTTCACACAGCACGTCCAACGAAGTTTTTATAATATCGTTGATACGCTGTACGGGGAAGGCAAGATCCCCCCGTTCACTCGTCCAAGTGAGATCTTTGGGCACGCTCCCACCCGAAACGTTTGCGGAAAGCAATATTTCTTCGGCGGTTTGATAATCCACGTCTAACGCTTGCATAATCGCGGCTATCACCGCGCCTTTGCCAAAATCAAACGTTTCTTCGTGCACGATACCGTTACCGTACACAACAGCAATGGAAGTGGTTAAAAAGCCGACGTCGAGCAAAAACGCATAACCCTCGCGCCGTTTTTCAGGCAATAAATACATAGCCTGCGCAAGCGAAGCAGGCAAAAACCTTACCCTTTCAAAGCCCATTTCTCCAAGCACCGAAACGGCAAGCTCGTGAAAATCTTCGCGAATAAAATAATAGCAGAGCGCACCTTTTAACAGTCTTGTATGTACCCCGCGGAGTTCTTCGGGGAAAAAGTATTTCCGATTATCCCCCAGCGTGAAATACATAGCAAAACGGCGAATACAGTGCTCCTCGCTTAACAATTCGCAAAGCCCGCTATCGTATAAAGCATCTACGTCCTGCAAGGATATTTTGCGTTTTTTTGCAAAAGAGATTGTGTGACCTTTGGTGCATAACGAAAGAAAGTTGGAGGGAACACCTACGTACACTTCGTCAATCACTCCGCCGTAGTTTTGTTTTACGTGATTGACCGCACTTTTCACCGCCTCGCGAAAAGACACCACGTCAAAAAAACCTTCCGTGGAAAAGCCTTCGTATTTTTCCGTGTGACTACCGCAAAAGACGAACGTGTCGTTTACTCCCCTTAAACCAAGGAAAAAAGTAATTTCATACGACCGAACGTCCAAAAGCGCGACGCTTTCGTTTCTCATATATTCTTCCGTCCTGTAAACGTACTTATCTTATTATACACCTTTTGCTTGCAAATGTCAATAAATTAAAGGAAAAAAGTAAAAACGCGTTTTCACTATTTATTGTAATATTAAGTTGCACAAGAAATTTGAAACTTTTCAAATCTTGTTGCAGCTTATTTTTATATCATCTCCATTATAATTTTAAGCCCGTCGCGCGAGCGGTTCTCGCGCCCCCTTTGGACGGATAGCTAAACG
>JAZOPU010000050.1:0-5327 GCA_045655705.1 Candidatus Scatosoma sp. | reverse complement strand
GTTCTTGCCCGCATACTACGCAAACAAGATCTACGAATCCGATCCGTTCGCAAGATTGGATACGACGGGTGTTGGTAAGCTTATGGAAATGGCAGTGGCAGGCGGAAAGAAAGTGCGTCCTGAAATGCACTGCGGTATTTGCGGTGAACACGGTGGCGATCCTTCGTCTATTGAGTTCTGCCACGAAATCGGCTTAACCTACGTTTCCTGCTCGCCGTACCGTGTGCCCATTGCAAGACTTGCAGCAGCACAAGCGAACATTAAAAATCCTAGAAATTAATATGGTATACACCCCTAAAAGTGCATAACTTTTGGGGGTGTTGCTAAAAGGAGAAAGAAAAATGGTAAAACACGTAATTTTATGGAAGCTCAAAGAGGAATATTCGGAAAACGAAAAGGCGAACATCAAGCAGGGGATTAAAGACGGCTTGGAAAGTCTTTTCGGTAAAATCCCGGGATTATTGGAAATTAAAGTTCATATCAACGGTTTGCAAACTTCTACGGCTGATTTAATGCTCGATTCCACCTTTGAAAGCGTTGATGCGTTGAAAGGGTATTCCATGCACCCCGCGCACGTGGCGGCGGCAAATACCTTTGTTCGCCCGTATACCGGGGTGCGTAGCTGTCTAGACTAGGAGATATAAGAAACGCGCCCCCAACGGCAAAGCCGTTGGGGGCGCGTGCTTTTTGCTTATCTAAAATCAATTTCAATATCGCCCGTAGAGCAGGTAACGCTCAATTTTTTCTCGCCATTCCCGCCCGTGTGGATATTTTGATCGCCCGTGTTCGTTTCCGCTACAATCGTATAATCCGTTTGTGTGCCTGATAAAGTAAGGTCTACATCGCCCGTGCTCGTTTTTATTGTAACCGTTTGCGCCGTGATCACGCCGTCGCCGTCTATATCGCCCGTGTCCGTTTCGATAGCAAGTGTGTCCGCGGTGAGTGCACCGTTAAAATCCACATCGCCCGTGTCAAGGGAAAGTGCAATCTCGTTTGCTGTGATCGCGCCAAGGGTAATATCGCCCGTGTCGGTGTCCAAGTCTATTTTTCCAAAAGTGCCGTCGCCAAGCTTAATATCGCCCGTGTTCGTTTGGATTTTTATATCCAAAACGCGGTCTTTGGGTACGTTTATACTAACTTTGTGGTCGTAAAAGTTGAAAAAGCTCAAAGAAATATGCTGTTTCGTTCGTTCTACGATAGAAAGATTGCCGTTTTCTTCCGTAATCGTAATTTCGTTTAAATCCCCCTTGCGGTTGTAAGGGCAGGTATAGGTTACGCTTAACTTTTCGCTGTCCGTTGCCACGATAGTAATATCCGCAACGTTGTAATCGATTGCAAGGGAAGTAACGGTGGAAGTTTCTTCGTAGTATTCTTCTCTGCTTTTTGTGGGTGAAAGTTCGCGGATATTAAAATCCGCTTTGGCAAAGGCAACGACGAAAATACCGCCGCCGATAAAGAGCAAGCATGCTCCGACGATTAAAAATATTTTAAAAATAGTTTTCATGATTTATTTCTCCCATAAACGAGTTTAAGCGTTTCTTTGAGCGCAATCGCGGTGTATTTGGTGGCGTAGTAGAATACCACGGAGAGCATGAGGCCTGCGCCCGCGCTTGCAAGATATAAGCCAAGGTTTGCCGTGAACGAAAGACCGCTAAATCCAAGCAAGGAATAAAAGGGCGAAAGCAGGGGAGAGATAATCCCCGCAAGAGCGACTGCGATGCAAGCAACGCCCACCGCTGCAAAGGTGGCAATCACGCTCACCCACACTGCCACGATAGGAATGACAAGAAGAAGGGTGAAGAACACCATGCCCACGACTTCGCCGACGGAATGGGGTTTGAACGGTTTTACTTTATATTGCCGAACGAACGGATTGCTCGTAGGGACAGAAACTTCTTTTTCAATCGTGCTTTCGGCAATCATACGCCCTGCGCAAGCTTGCGGAGAGCCAAACTCCGCTAAAATTTCCTGTTCACTCAAACCTAAATCAAGTTTATCTTCATACAGTTCACGGTAGTACATAGCAATAGCTTTTTGTTCACTTTTTGGAAGTGGCGACAAAAAGCGTTTGAGCGTCCGTTCCCATTTTTTCCAATTCATACTCCTTCTCCTTGCATAATAAAATTACTAATCTTTTGAAATTCTTGCATACCCTCGATAAAATCCTGAATTTTCCGTTTACCCACTTGCGTGATGGAAAAATATTTGCGTAGCCTGCCGTTAAATTCCGCTGTACGCACCGTAACCGCTCCACCACCTTCCAACCTACGCAAAATAGGGTATAGCGTGGATTCGGAAATTTCAATATACGGCGCAAGATCGGAAATGATTTTATACCCATACGACTCTTCTTCTTTGATTGCCGTGAGTACGCACACTTCCAACAATCCCTTTTTTAATTGGGCGTCCATACCGTTCACTCCTTATACCATTCTTCGCATAATATTATACAATACATAGTATTCCTTGTCAAGTGGTTTTTGAAAAAAAGATAAAAAAATTTCGACTTACTTAAAAGGCAAGTCGAAAAGGGTTTTAGTATATTTCAAATAAATCGTTGGGGGTAATATCCAAGCGGTGGCAAAGATATACGATTTTTTCGTAATCTAATTGGATTTTTCCCGTTTCATATTCGCTGTAATCCGATTGGTATTTATTAAGCTCTTGAGCCAGTTGTTTTTGCGTTAAGCCTTTTGCTTTGCGCGCTAATTTTAAATTTTCACCTACCGTCTTTCCGATACTGTTTTCCATTTTCATAAATATCTCCTTTTTTTAAAAAATTATAGACAAAATTCCTATAAAATGCTTGACATATAGGGAAAAATCCTATATAATATAAACACTGTAAACAAAGGAGAGATATTTTTATGACACCATTGAAGAAAGCTTTGAAGACCAACGCGATAATGACGTGGATATTTGTTGGAATCGTTTTAACGTTTTTCATACTGTATCTAGTCATAGGAAAGTTGTGGCTCATGGCGATAGGGCTAATACTTATTATTTCCGTTTTTGGAAATATACACGATCGGAAGCGTATCCGTCGTTCGTATTGTCCGTATTGTGAAGAACAGTACGATTATGACAACGACGTGGCTTGGGAATGTTCCAACGTAATAACGGGAAATAGTAAACAAAAAGCGGACGTGGAAATAGAGTGCACGTGTGGGCATTGTAACGGGACGACAAGGTTTACAAAAACGTTTGTAACTGGTGAGTTAGATGCGCTTGGGCGAGTAAAGGAATACAATCTTTATAACTTGGTAAGAAAATATTTTAAAATGTAACGGGAAAAAGAGAGCGAAAACATCGCTCTCTTTTTTCGTATATTACGCTTGCATAAAGCGGAAGAAAATGATATAATAAAAAAGAGGTGAGATATGAAAAAAGGCTGGTTGGTTGTGAACGCGTTTTTGCGCACGGAAAAATTTGAAAAAGTGTATGATTTACTCGTGCAGTCCGCGCAAAAGCGGGGCATGGAGCTTTGCGTGCGGTATGCGACCGACCTGCTTTTGCCCGTGGGGGAAGCTTGGCAGGATTTGCCCGATTTCGTGTTGTTTTGGGATAAGGATATTTCTCTTGCACGGCGTTTGGCGCAATTTGTGCCCGTTTTCAATTCTCCCAAAGCTATTGCGCTTTGCGATAATAAAATTTTAACGGCGGAAGCTTTGGAAAAAGCGAACGTTCCAACGCCCAAAACCATAATCGCGCCCAAAACCTTTGAAGGGGTGGGATATAGCGAAGAATTGCTTGTAAAAGCGGAAGCGTTTTTAGGCTATCCGTTCGTGATCAAAGAAGCGTTCGGGTCGTTTGGCAAACAGGTGTATTTGGCGAAAGACCGCCTTTCCGCTTTTGAAATTTTGCGAAAAATCGGGTATAAGGATTGTATTTTACAGGAATTTATCTCTGAAAGCGCGGGGCAGGATATTCGCGTGAACGTCGTGGGGGACAAAGTGGTTTGTGCAATGCGCCGTTATAACGACAACGATTTCCGTTCTAATATTTCAAGCGGTGGCAAAGCCGAGAGTATCGTACTCACCAAACAGCAAGAACAAACCGCGCTAACGGCTTGCAAGGCACTAAACTTGGATTTTGCGGGCGTGGATATTTTATGCACGGAGCAACCGCTCGTTTGTGAAGTCAATTCTAATCCCAGTTTTAAAAGCACGCTCGATTATACGGGGGTGGATTTGAGCGCGTATATTATGGAGTATATTGATGCACGGTTGGCTGATTTACGATAAAGCAAGCGCGGAAAAAAACGCGTGGTTTATACGGCGGTTGATAGAGCTTGCCAAAGAAAACGGTTTGTCGCTTACGCTCAAAACGGACGAAGATTTTTCCCGTTTGCCTGATTTTGCGCTTGTGCGCGTCATTCGCCCCGATATCAACGCAAAATTAGAAATGGCGGGTGTGCGCGTTTTTAATAACGCCAAGACTGCGTGTATAGCTTGCGATAAATGGCAAACGTATCTCGCGTGCAAGGACTTGGGTATCCCCGTTTTACCCACGGCAAAGGCATATACCCAAGAAATAGGCTTGCCCTGTATCGTGAAAACGGTGGACGGGCACGGCGGCGCGGAAGTGTTTTTGGCGCAAACGGGCGCGGAAGTTGCGCGGTTACAAGGGGAATACGAAAACACGGTCGTGCAAAAACGGTGCGCGGTTTTGGGCAAGGATATGCGCGTGTATGCGATCGGGGGCGAGATAGTCGCGGGGGTACTGCGAACGTCGGAAAAAGATTTTCGGAGTAATTTTTCTTTGGGCGGGCAGGTAAGGCTTGCGCAAGCGGACGAGTTGCAAAAACAGATTGTGAAAAAATTATATGAAAACTTGGCGTTTGATTTCGTAGGCGTGGACTTTTTGCCTGACGGCAACGGCGGTTGGATACTCAATGAAATAGAAGATAGCGCGGGCGCGCGTATGCTCTACGCGACTTCAAATATTGATATTGCAAAACTGTATATTGAGTATATAAAAAAGCAGGTATGCGTTTGAACGCATACCTGCCCGTTTATATGGAGTTATTTTTTCAGTTCCAAAGTGCGTTTATACGCCGCGAATACCGCATCCATTGCCGCGGAACGGAAACCGCCTTTTTCCAAAGCGTGTACGCCTGCAATCGTCGTGCCACCCGGGGAGCAAACCGCGTCTTTAAGATCGGCAGGGTGTCCGAATTCCAGGAGCATTTTACCTGCGCCAAGGATTGTTTGCGCCGCGTAGGTGGCGGCTTTGTCGCGGGGTACGCCACATTCCACCGCACCGTCGGCAAGCGCTTCCGCAAACGCGTATACGAACGCAGGACCACAGCCTGATAATGCGCTCGC
>JAZOPU010000049.1:0-2304 GCA_045655705.1 Candidatus Scatosoma sp. | reverse complement strand
TCGCGCAATACTTTTCGTTCTAAATCGAAGATATAAACTTTGAATTTTTCAAGGTTAATATCTTCCGTCAATTCCGCTTGCGTTTTTTTCTTTTCTTTCTTCTTTTTCCAAAACATTTTTACTTTTCCTTTATTCGTTGTTGCTCTATATCGAATACGTCCGTTGTCGCCCGTTCGCACATTTGCGCGAACAGTGCGCCATAATCGCGTTTTTCTTGCTTTACTGTTTGCTTTTGTCCTAACTCGTTTTTAAAAACTTGTGCAAGTCCTGCGGGCTTGCCGTATTTGTCTATCTCGTGATACAAATATATTTCGTCTTTGGTTACTTCTACATAACACGAAAAACGACGATAAAATTGTTTAAAATCTTCGTTGGTCAAATTGTACGCGTTTCCGCTCCCGTCGTGGCCACGAAACCATTTAAAAAGCTCTGTTGCGGAAGTAATAACAATCATATCGCCGTTGAAAACCTTGTTGGCAAATCGGCTTTGAACACTCGACGAAGTATGATTGTCTAAAAATTTCAAGCAATCTTCAAAGCTACGAAAGGTTTTATCGCGAGCATCGTCCAATATTAAAGCACGTTGACCAAGATAATCTTGCATGAAATCATTGCTCGCCGACGATACGCAAAAATCCATTTTTACCACGTCTTTCAAAAACTTTTTCGCGTAATACGTTTTTCCCGTACCGCCTGCGCCTGTGATAAACATTACGTCTATATTTCTTTCGGTATGGAGCGTTAGCCATTTACAGCGCAAGCGCCAAAGCTTTTCAAGTTTATCAAACGCCGAAGCCTTTTCGGAAATCGGCAGTTTTTCCACGTATTCAAGTTGCTCCGCATAACTATGCTCCGCAAAATTACCGAGTATTTTCGAATTTGCTATTTCCGTGCCGAAATCGAAATTCGCCGTAACTTCGGCAGGGGAATATTGATGTTTATATTGTTGTGTATCGTTACCGTGAATTAAGTACAAATATACGTCCGTTGCACGACCTTTAATTTTTTCGATAAACTGTTCGCCGTTATGCTCTACGCCGTTCTCGTCTTTGTATTCAAGCTTAAACCATTTTGCAACCAACGCCGAGTCAACGGACTGCTTACCAAAGTTTACGTATATGTGATAATGCGGACGAGTATCGTCTTTGTCGTGCAGGATATAAGCCCATTTTTTGATTGTCCTATATTCCATACACGTTTGTTGTATATCGACCTTTAATTTATCTTTATCGATAACGATTTCATAGTGTTTTAAATTCATTTTTTTTACCCCTTTGAACAAAACACGAATTTTTTACCTATTTTACCCCTTTTACCTATGCGCCAAGGACAAGCCCACTTGGCGCATAGCGTATATAAGGTTTCGTCAGGTTTTAAAAGGGGTTTCACAAGTTTTTATCTCCGTTGTTTTTACCCCTTTTACCTATTTTAACTAACTTTTTAATCTACAATTGTTTGAAACAATATATCCCGATTGCGTAAACGCGTGGATACCGTTTCAAAACTATCGGAAATGGAGATAGGCGTACCGTCGTCCATAATGACAGTTACGCCTTTCTTATCTTCACTTATCAACATTATTTTCGATATTGACAAGATTACGTTTTCACCCTTGGGGGTTACAAATTGCATAAACACTTGCTATGTACCTCGTTAAAAGGGGATATCTCCGTCCGTCGTGGTTGCCGTTTTCTTCGGTTTTTCGGGCGTGGCAGGGGTAGGAATACTACCTTGCGTAGTTTCTTCTTTTACAACGTCGTAAATATCCGCTTCCGTATAACCCTCTTTCAAAATTTCAACGTTTGCAACAAATAATTTGTTGTTGAAATCGTTTACGCCATACGTCAATCCGCAAAGCGTGCCGGGGTTTGCCTTACGGAGCAAAGCATATAATCCGGGGGCACGGTCCTCGCCAAAGCAACTTACCGTCGTTAATTCGTCGTTCTTGGGATACCAAATGTTACCCGTTTGTGCGTTCTTCGTGGGAAGATTTACAAACGTTACGAATAACAAACGTTCTTTCGTCTTTTTGTCCTCACTAACTCTTGCTTGTACCAATAATACTTTTTTCATTTTTTTGCCTCCTTTTTGGGAATGAAAACTAAAACCCAACTTTATATTTACAAGGCTTTCTGCCGTTGTATCGAAATAGTGGACGGACCTGGAATCGAACCAAGACGTATAAGCGTTTCTACTTACTGCTATACCGCGTTTAGCTATCCGTCCAAAGGGGGCGCGAGAACCGCTCGCGCGACGGGCTTAAAATTATAATGGAGATGATATAAAAATAAGCTGCAACAAGAT
>JAZOPU010000048.1:0-2558 GCA_045655705.1 Candidatus Scatosoma sp. | reverse complement strand
ATTGTCAAATTTTTCCGCTTGCCCAAAAGTAAAACGGATACAAAATATTTTTCAAAAATTGGAGGAATTTCAACTATGGCAAACGTAAAAGTTGCAATCAACGGTTTCGGTCGTATCGGCCGTTTGGCGTTCAGACAGATGTTCGGTGCAGAGGGCTATGAAGTAGTCGCAATCAACGACCTTACCAACGCATCCATGCTCGCACACCTTCTCAAATACGACTCCGCACAGGGCAGATATGCTCTTGCTGACACCGTATCGGCTGACGACGAAGCAGGCACGATCACCGTAAACGGCAAAACAATCAAGATCTACGCAGAAAAAGACGCGGCAAACTGCCCTTGGGGCGAGCTTGGCGTTGACGTAGTGCTTGAATGCACGGGCTTCTACACGTCCAAAGCAAAATCCGAAGCGCACCTTAAAGCTGGCGCGAAGAAAGTCGTTATTTCTGCTCCCGCAGGCAACGACCTTCCCACGATCGTTTACAGCGTAAACGAAAAAACGCTTACGAAAGCGGACACGATCATTTCGGCTGCATCCTGCACCACCAACTGCCTTGCACCTATGGCAAACACGCTCAATAAGCTTTCCAAAATCAAGAAAGGTTATATGACGACGATCCACGCGTTCACGGGCGACCAAATGGTACTCGACGGACCGCACAGAAAGGGCGACCTTCGTCGTGCGCGTGCAGCGGCGGTGAACATTGTTCCCAACTCGACGGGTGCTGCAAAAGCAATCGGTCTTGTTATCCCCGAACTCAACGGCGTTTTGGACGGTTGTGCACAACGTGTTCCCGTTGCTACGGGTTCGCTTACGCAACTCGTTGCAATCTGCGAAGGCGAAGTTGACGCGGCTACGGTAAACGCAGCAATGAAAGCAGCGGCTTCCGCATCCTTTGGTTACACCGAAGAAGAACTCGTATCTTCCGACATTATCGGTATCACCTACGGTTCGCTCTTCGACGCAACGCAAACCAAGTGCATGCCTATGGGCGACGGCACGACGCTTGTGAAAGTAGTTTCTTGGTATGACAACGAAAACTCCTACACGAGCCAAATGGTTAGAACGATCAAATATTTCGCTGAACTCTAATCAAAAATTAACGCAAAGAAAGGCTTTCAGGGTAACTGAAAGTCTTTTTTTGCGCCGTATTTCACGGCATTTTTCCGTCAAAAATCAACCAGGGGTTGCGACAAAGCCAAAAAAATAAAAATTTTTAAAAAAATTTGAAAAAACCCGAGCAAAACAGCTTGACTTAAATTTCGTTTCATAATACAATAAATAAGCAAGTTGCGACAAAGGCTTGAAAAACCCGTTTTTCCCCGTTAGTTGAACGGATTTTAGGGCAAGGCTCGCATAAAAGCGAAACTCGCGCAACAAACGAAAAAACATACGGTATAAGGAGTAACATATTATGAAAACCTATATGGCGCATGCCGAAACGGTTGAAAGAAAATGGTATGTTGTAGACGCGGAAGGGCTTGCCCTTGGCCGTCTTGCTACCAAAGTCGCAGCCGTTCTTCGCGGCAAACACAAACCCACCTTCACTCCCAACGTTGATACGGGTGATTTCGTAATCGTTATCAACACGGACAAAGTGGTTTTGACGGGTAAGAAGCTTGAAGATAAATATTACAGATACCACACCGGTTACATCGGCGGTTTGAAAGAAATCCCCTACAAGAAATTGATGGCGGAAAAGAGCGACCTTGCGGTGTATGAAGCGGTGAAAGGTATGCTTCCCAAAAACAGCCTTGGCAGAGCAATGATCAAAAAGCTCCGCGTTTACAAAGGCGGCGAACACAACCACGCGGCACAAAAGCCCGAAACGTTGAAAGTTGACTAAAAGAGAGGACTGTGAATATGGCAAAAGCAAACGTTAAAAAGAAACTTCAATTCTGGGGAACCGGTAGAAGAAAGAAGGCTATCGCCCGTGTTCGTCTTATCCCCGGTGGCAACGGCACGATCGTAATCAACGACCGCGCGTTTGAAGATTATTTCCCTCAAGGTACTCTTCAATACATCGTTAAACAACCCCTTGAACTTTTGAACGTAACGGCGAAATACGACGTTATGGTAAACGTAATCGGCGGTGGCTACACTGGTCAAGCAGGTGCTATCCGTTTGGGCGTTGCGAGAGCGCTTTTAGAAGCGGAAGAAAACAGCCGTAGCGCACTCAAAGCGGAAGGTTTCTTAACGAGAGACCCTCGTGCAAAGGAAAGAAAGAAGTACGGCTTGAAGAAAGCTCGTCGTGCACCTCAATTCTCGAAGAGATAACAAAAAAGAAGAAACGCCTTGTGCGTTTCTTTTTTTTGTTGTTTTTGGGGTGCAGCAAGACGAGCTTTACAGAAAACAGGGCTTAAAAGGTTTAATTTTCTTTTTAATCATATAATTTTCTTTTGAATATATAAAACTGCTTGATATTATTCGAGAAATAGAATATAATATAACTGTAAATATATTTATTGGGAGTTTTGCTATGATTCAATACATGTCAGCAAGAGAAGCCGCCGAAAAATGGAAAATATCTCAAAGAAGGGTTTCCATTCTTTGCG
>JAZOPU010000047.1:0-19538 GCA_045655705.1 Candidatus Scatosoma sp. | reverse complement strand
TGTTTACCGTAAACGCCATCCCTTCCGCCCCGACCGCAACCGCGCAAAACGGAAGCACAGCGGGCGGACGCACCTTTGTCAATCCCACCATTGAAGCGGCAAACGCCAAGTCGGATAGAGAAAGGCACTATGCGTTGCTTCGTGAAAAAGCACAAACCCGTGCTGAAAAGTTTTTGGCAAAGGCAAACGCCAACGAACGCTTTAAAGCGATTGCCACCGAACTTTCTAAAATGGAAATTGCTTTGGCAAAAGCGGAAGTTTTTGAACCTGCAAAACTGCCTGCGTTGAAAGCGCAAAAGAAAGCGCTTTTAACCGAACGAAAAGAAATTTTATCGGGTTTAGGCATTGAAGAAATGCAATTATTGCCGCAATTTAGTTGCAAGCGTTGTTCGGATACGGGATTTTTACCCGACGGCACGGCTTGTAGTTGTTACAAGGCGGAAAACAGTTAATTTTAAGGAAAAAAAAAGAACGCGGTTTGCAAAGATTTGCAAACCGCGTTTTATTCTCTCTTTTTTCAATTCATCGCGTACATGGGTGGGGTGTTTTAGGGAAAATAAGGATTGATTTTCGCCCCATTTTCGTTTTCCAGTCCTAAAAGATAATCCGCCGATATCTCAAAGTAGCACGCAATTTTTGCAAGCATAGTTAAGTCGGGTTGACTACGCCCTTTCTCCCAATCGCACACACTGCTATTCGTTGTTTGAAGAATTTCCGCAAGTGCTTTTTGGCTTAATCCCTTTTCTTTGCGCAACTCGCGCAATTTTTCACAAAATATTTCCATACTTCCATTATAGGGAATTCTCCTAAAAATACTTGACATTAGGGAAAATCCCTAATATAATGTTTAAAATCTTAATTGGAGTATTTATGATGAAAGATAGAAACAAGAAGCACCCACTAATAAAAATTTATTACCATCTACTTATTCCTAACTTTTTAGGCTATATTTGTGTGGGGATAGGTTTAATTTCCTTTATTATTTCCCTAGGGAACAGTCGTTATATGCTTATTTCTTTTTTTGTTACATTAAGCGGCTTTGTCTTATGGTTTATTGCAAAATTATTAACGCTTATTCTTGACGTGTTGTACTTTTATTTTGAAGAAAAAGGAATAAAATGCTACACTTCCCTATCCAAGAAAAATGATGAAGACGGCATCTAAATATTTATTCTTTTAGAATTTTTAATGTATAAACTTCTCTTCTTTGCGCCACGATAATTCGGCGTTTCGCGCAAACTCTTCTCTGCGCCACGAAAAAACGCACCCTCAATGGGTGCGTTATCGTGGCGCAGAGAAGAGGATTCGAACCTCCGGTACGTTTCAGGCGCACACACGATTTCCAATCGTGCTCCTTAAACCGCTCAGACATCTCTGCAAAATGCGCTTGTGAAAACAAGCGTATTTATATTACTGTATTTTTTTAAAAAATGCAAGCGTTTTTGACTTGCTTTCGCAAAAAAATTAAAATTTGTTATTTTCGATAACAATCACACGCGCCGCCGCCTTTCAAAAATCCCGTATCGTGGCATTTTTTGCAGAAGAATTTCACGTTCAAATCGCTTTCGTCAATACCCATTCCTGCCAAAATCTCTTGTTTATGTTCAATCAAAACGGTTTTTTCCCGCGTAAGTGCGGGCAGTTTTTCAGGTGCGAAAATATCCGCTTTGGCAAGCTCGATTTCTAATTTAGAAAGCCTTGTCGAGATTTCTTTAAATTGCGGATTGCCATTCGCCTTTGCCAAAAACTTGTCCGCGCGTTTTTGTGCCTTTTCTTGAAGCAAGGCGTAATATCTTTCCCTGTCCGACTTTGCGTTGATTTCCTGCACGGCAGGGGAAACGAAGCTCTTGTTCGTGTTCACCGTGTTTTCGGGGATAGCCGAAACGGTAAAGATTTCCTGTCGTTTCCAATCGGATAAAATTTTATTCATATACGGGATAGGGCTTGCGCTCGCACAGCTACGCTTTGCCGCTTCCACGATCATCTCGTCGGAGAAATTCCAACCCCGCCAAGTACTGATAAGGGCAAGATTGTTCGCGCTTTTCCGAATCGCCCCGCACGCTTCCTGAATTTTAGCAAATAATTTAAGCTCCCCGTTCTTTTCTTTCAAAACCGCGTCCACGCTTTCTTTCGCCACGACGCCGTTTTGGAAAAGCGAAGCAAGAAGCGTATCCATCGCTTCAAAATTTCCGCGTTCGGTTTTCAAACAAAAGAGCGCGATATCCAAAAGCGACGAATCTTCAAACCCGTAGTTGCACCATTTTTCCACGTACTCGTCGATATACGTATCGGGTGTAGCGATTTTCACGCCAAGTTTTCTGCCCAAACGGAAAGTAAGGCTTGCCATACGCTCGCGTTCGTCAAGATATTGCGCAATTTCTTCGGCGTCGGTTTTTCCTTTTTCGTAGAGATCTTCAAGCGAGCGTTCCAAAGCCCCCATACTCCCGCGCTTTAATTTTTTAGCCGTGGCAATGATGCTTTCGCGCGTAAAGCCCAGCGTTTGCGTCCATTTCCGATACGCGGAATAATCATTCTCGTCGGGCACGGATTTAAATAGTCCGAGCGCGGAAAACACGGCGACGAGATCTCTCTCGTGCGCGTTGTAGTTAGAAAGCTCGCGCTCCACCTGTTCATAGGTAGTGCAACCCATACCAAGTAATTTTTTTGCTTTGTTGAAGATATAGGACGGCGAAACGGTTTCGCCCTGCTTGTTAATGCAGAACTCTGCAATCAAGAGTAGTGCTTGGGGTTGCATCGAATTTTCTTCCAAAAAGTGCATATATTTAAGATACTCGCCGGCGGACACGAACTTACCCACCTTTTGCATACGCCGTTGCAATTCCTTGTTGAAATCGGCGTATTGTTCGTAGCGCACCTTTTTAGGTCTGCCGACGGCGGATTTGACGGGCAAATACTGTACGGCGAAGGGCTCGGTGGATAAAATTTCCACGAGATCGTAATCCTGCCAAAGGGTAAAGGCTTCTTTGATTTTTTCTTCCGACGTTTTCAAAACTTCCGCCATGGACGCAAGGGAGAAATCAGCGTTTGCGCATTGACAAAGGAAAAGTCCGTAAAGGTAAACCTTTACGGCAAACCCGTCTGCTTCGGGTAAATATTTAGTAATAAACTTACTTTCCAGCGTAACCGAAGAATTAAGCTCGCAATCCTTGGAAAAAGAACAAAACGCCATAACCGCGCTCCCCCAGAGCAACGAACGAAAAGGCAGGAAATTTCTAAAAAATTTCTTTCGCCCGTTGCGCTTTTCTTGATTTTATAAAAGAAATAGTGTATAATAAAATGGTATTAGTATCTACTCTATATAAATAGCGTAAAAATATTATACAGTTTTTTAAAGCGAAAATCAAGCCGTTTTGCTTGGTTTTCCAAAAAAATAAAAAAGGAGAGAGCGAATGCGCATACTGCACACTTCCGATTTGCATATAGGCAAACGCTTAATGGGCAGAGAGCGTTTAGACGAACAAGCGCAAGTGCTTGAAGAGCTAACAAAGGTATGCGAGCGGGAAAAAGTGGAGCTTGTGCTTATCGCGGGCGACGTGTTCGACACCTACACGCCAAGCGCGGAAGCGGAAGAGCTGTTCTACTTTTGGATAAAACGCATTGCAGGCAACGAGCGCGCGGTGCTTATCATCAGCGGTAATCACGACGACGGCGTACGCTTGCAAGCCGTATCTCCTTTTTCGCACGAACAGGGCGTGTATATCATAGGCAACAACCGCGCCCCGCTCCCGATAAACAGCCAAAGAGCCTGTCGCCCCGTGGCGTCGGGGAAAGGGTATGCGACCTTTGAAAACGCAAGCGGGGACAGGGTGTACGTAGGCACGCTTCCCTACCCCAACGAAGCAAGATTTAAAGAAGAAAAATCCGAGCTTTCCCACGTGGAGCGAATGACGGCTTGGATGCAAGAGAGTATGCAAGGCAACACCCAAAGCGACCCCGCGGTGTTTATGGCGCATATCTTCGTGGCAGGGGGGAAAGTGTCCGACGGCGAGCGCGAGATAGACCTTGGCGGTGCGCGCGCCGTACCCATAGATTGCTTGCCAAAGTGCGACTATATTGCGCTTGGGCACTTGCATAAAAAACAGCACATGGGCAAAGGGCATTGCTATTATAGCGGTTCACCGCTCCAATACGCGTTCGACGAAAGCGCGGATAAGAGCTTTAAAGTTTTCAACTTGGATAAAACGGGCGTGCACGATTTGATAGATATTCCTATTGAAAGCGGGAAAAAACTTCTTCGTTTGCAAGCGGAGAGCGTGGAGAGTGCTTGCGTGCTTTTGAAAAGCTATGAAAACGCGCTTGTAGAAATGACCTTGCTACTAAACGCCCCGCTACTTTCCGACGACGCGCAAACGCTTTCGGAAAATAGCAATCTCGTATCGTTGCTCACGCATATCACTTCGGAGAGCGAAGAACTTTACGAAACGCGTAAGGGCATGACGGATGCGGAACTGTTTGGCGCATTTTATCAAGCCAATTATGTTCAGCCCCCCGAAAAGGAGCTTCAAGAGCTGTTTTTAACCACGCTAAACGAATTATAAGGAGCGAAAAGTGAAACCGATATATCTCGAATTTTGCGGTATCAATAGTTTTTCGGAAACGGCAAAGATCGACTTTGGCAAATTGCTCGAAGGCGGTATATTCGGCATATTCGGCGACACGGGAAGCGGTAAAAGCACGATACTTGACGCCATACACTTTGCGTTATACGGCGAAGTGGACAGAGTGCCAAAATCGTTTAGCGACTGTATCAATCATAAATGCGACAGGGCGAGCGTAATCTTTGACTTTGCGTTGCAAACGCAAAGCAAACGCAAAACCTATCGCGTTGAGCGGGAGAGAAAACGCAAAAATTCCGCTACGAAAGCGTATTTATACGAATACACGGACGATAACAAACTCTTTCCGATAGCGGAAGGCACGCGCGACGTGGATAGCGCGGTGATACAGCTCGTGGGCTTGACTTTTGAAGATTTCAAAACGTGTATCGCACTTCCCCAAGGCGATTTTGCCACACTGGTTAAATCGACACCGAGCGAACGGGTGAAGCTGGTGGCAAGACTTTTCAATTTAGAACGCTACGGCGAACGGCTTTCGATTGCAATCAACCAAAAGAGTAAAGAAGCGGACGAAGCGGTACGGCTCGTGCAGGCAAAAATGGGCGAAAACACCGCAAGCGAAGAAGAACGCGCAGCGTTAAAAGAGAAAAAAGAGCAGTTGCAAAAAGCACTCAAAGAAAGCGAAAAAGAGCGGGAGATTGCGCTTGTAAATAGAAATAACGTAGAGCAAGCGGAAAAGGAAAAAAGCGCGTTTGAAAGCTTAAAAAAGCGGTATAACGAGCTTTGCGAACACTTGGAACAAATGCAAGATAAGCAAAAAAAAGCGGAAAGATACCCAGGGGCAAAAGCGGTATGTGACAAGGCGGATGCGCTTGCGCGTACCCAAGCTAACCGCGAAAAAGCGCTCATCAATGCAAAAAATGCAGAAACGGACTATACGAAATGGTTAGAGAGCGCAAAAGCGCAAAAGCAAGCGTTTGAAGAAAAGGACTACGAAGCGAAAATTTTAGAGCAAACGCTAAAACTTGAAAAAATCGCGGGCGCACAGGCGGATATTCAAAGCGCGGAACAAGCGAAGAGCAATTTTGAAGCGTGTTGCGAAGAATATAGAAAAATCAAGGATAAATACCCCAAAGAAGATTTTGAAACGCAAAGAAAGCAGTTGGAAGAAAAGCTTTGTTTGCTTGGGGAAGACGAAGGCTTGCTTGCGTTTTTGAAAAAGGACTATAAGGGTGTACTGCTTGCCGATACCTACGGCGAAGTGCGCGCGGACTTGCAAACGCTCGGGGCAAAATACCCCCAAACGCAAGAAGACGTTACAAAACTGATAGCAAAATATTCCGTTGAAAACGTCAACGCAGGCGAAATGGATATTGCCAAAATCAACTTGGAATATAAAAAAGCGGAGCAAGAGCGAAAAGCGTTAAAAACGCGGTTGCAGGAGCTTGAAGAGCGGGAGCGCGCGTATAAAAATAACGAAAGCGAAAAAGAGCTACTCATAAAACACGGCAAAATGTTACGCGAAGCGTTAGACGCGTCCACCGCCAAGATTGCGGATATTAAAGCGCTTGGCGATGAAAAGGAAATGCAAAAAACCTTGCAAAGTTTAAAAGACGAACAAAACAGAGCAAAGGCAAAGATAGAAGAAACGGATAGCAAATCCTCTCACGCGCTTGCGGAGTGGCAAACGCAAAAAACGCTCGCGGGGGCGCTTTTAGAAAACGCGCAAGCGCAGGAAAGCGAGCTGAAAACTTCTCTCAAAGAAAACGCGTTTGCAAGCGTGGACGAGGCGCGCACGACTCTTTTAGACGCGCCCGCGTCGCAAGAAGAAGTCAAAGCGTTTTTTGAAGAATATACCGCCACGCGCTTGCGCCTTGCGGAAACGGACGAGAGCAAATGGCAAGATTTAAAAGAAAACGCACTGGAAATAGCGGAAGAGAGTTTGCGGATAGCGCAGGCAAAAGTAGCGGAGTATAGCAAGGAGCTAGGCGGGGTGGAAACACGGCTCAAAGCCATGGAGCAAACGCTGGAAAAATATAAAACGCTGGAAAAGGAAAAGAAAGAAAAAGAAAAATACGCACGCCTTTGCGAGCAGTTAAAAACGCTCGTGCGGGGCAATCGGTTTTTGGAATATATCGCGTCGGAATATTTGCAAGAAATATGCACGCGGGCAGGAAAAACCCTGCTTTCGCTAACGGGCGGAAGATACTTTTTGCGGTATGAAGAAAAAGAATTCAAAGTGGGGGATAATTTAGACGGCGGGAAACTTCGCACAACGAAAACGCTATCGGGCGGAGAAACCTTTTTAGTGTCGTTGTCGCTTGCCCTGTCGCTATCCACGGCGATTTTTATGAAATCGCTTCGCCCGATTGAATTTTTCTTCTTGGACGAAGGCTTTGGCACGCTGGACGAAAAGCTTGTGGACACGGTCATGGACGTTCTTGGAAAACTGAGCAAAAACTTTTCGGTAGGACTTATTTCACACGTAGAAGAATTAAAGCGCAGGATAGAAAATAAAATAGTCGTAACCCCCGCGGGCGTAAGCCACGGCTCGAAGATACAATAATAGCGAAAATACTTCACTTTTCAAAAGGATATATATGATAGTAAGCGCAATCTCCTTATGGAAACAATTTAATTTAGACACACCGCTTTGCGTAAGCGAGTGGGACATCACCGACCAAGACGGGATACGGTGGAGTCGGGTATCCTTTTCAGGGCACACCGTTGAGGACGGAAGTGTGCGTATCTACGCGCGCTTTTGCCGTCCGCAAGGGAACGGGGCAAAGCCCGCGGTGTTGCTGTTGCCCGACGCAGGGGAATTGCTGGACGAAGGACTTTGCCGTTATTTTGCGGAGAAAGGGTATGCAGTGCTTATGCCCGATTATTCGGGGAAAATGTCCACGGATAAGGATAGCGATTTTAGAACGGTATATCCCCCGTCGCTGGACTATGGCAACTATGAGCGCGCGCGCGGTTTGACGAGCATTGACGAAGACATATCCGTCACGCAAACGACGTGGTTTGAATGGTTATACGTATCGCTGACCGCGGTGAAATTTCTCAAAGCGAGAGAAGATATCGCAAGCGTTGGGGTAGTGGGCATAAGAAACGGTGGCACGCTGGCTTGGCAAACCATGTTATCGCCCGATATAAGCTGCGGCGTACCCATCAACGCGGTGGGTTGGCGTTCGTTTTTAGAAGTGGCGAAATTCGGGGAAACGGTGGCGCACGATTTAAGCGACGATAAACACCGTTATATCGCGGCGGTAGAAGCGCAGTCCTACGCCCCCTACGTAAAATGCCCCGTGCTTATGCTTTGCGCCTTGCGCGACGACACGTTCGATTGCGATAGAGCGTATGATACGTATATGCGCATTGGCAATAAAACGGGCAACGCGATCGCGTATTCGCCCGATAGCGGTGCGTGCTTAGGCCCTGTTGCGCTGGGCGATATGGATTTATTTTTAGAGAAAAACTTAAAGGGCAGAGAAATTTATATGCCCGCCCCCGTAGGCGTTTCGGCAAGAGAAACGGAAGAGGGGATAGAAGTGAGCGTCGAGCTGGACAAAGAAGGCATTTTGGAAGAAGCGGGCGTATACTACGCGGAAGCGGACGTACGCACCAAATGCGCGTTCCGCGATTGGCGACAGGTGTATAAAGTGGACGGCAAAACGGTCAAAGGCGGGAAAACGAGTTGTCTTATCAAACCGTTCGCAGGCGCGCAAGCGGTGTTCGTGTATGCGTATGCAAAATATATCAACGGGTTCAAGGTAATGTCGAAAATCACGGCAAAACGCCTTTCGTCACCCGATCCCCGCGCCGTCAAGGGCAGAATGTTGTTTTCGGGGAAAGAGCTGGATATTTTCAGCGTAGCGGAGTATAAAGATTATTCGATAGGGAATATCTTTTTGGAACGGGAAGCCGTGCCCAAGTCCGTGCAAGGCTACGCGGGGATACAGGGCGCGTTCTCGGTTGGCGGGATCAAGACGTATAAAATCAGTTCGCCGACGTTCGTACCCGAAGAAAACGCACTGCTCGAATTCGACGCGTATTCCAGCCAAGACGATCGGTTGCAGGTGGCAATCGAAGTGGGGGATATGGAGCACGAAAGCGAACGCTACGTTTGCAGTTTAAAGATAGCAGGCGGTGGAAAATGGAAACGCATTATTTTAAAAGCGGGCGATTTCAAGGGCTGTAATTGCGGACGGCAACTGAAAAACTTTTCCGACGGAAAAGCGCTCGTGTTCGATTGTGAAAAAGAAGAAACGGAGTTTGCAATCACGAATATATTATGGTTATAGAAACAGGCAAGGAGCTCACGCTGAAAAAACCGCACCCTTGCGGGGGCAAGGACTGGACGGTGGTAAAAACAGGCGTGGATATCAAACTACAATGTAAAACGTGCGGACGGTTTGTGGTGCTAACGCGCGACGAGCTGAAAAAGCGCGCCAAGGGGTTGGAGAAATGATAGACAAGCGAATGAAAGACAACGAGTTATACGAAGAACGCTTTCATTTCAAAGAACGCAACGCGAACTTTTTGTTTGCGCTCACCCTGCTTTTGATATTCACGGCGTTTATTTTGTTCCGTGTTTGGTTCACGAATAGCTTTATCGGCGTAACGGTGTCGGGCGGGTCAATGAAACAAACCCTGCAAAACGGGGATAAGCTACTCACCTATCGTACGGACAAGGGTTATAAAGCGGAGCGCGGGGATATCATTATCGTAGACGTAAGCGGATACGAAGAATGTAAGAGCGTCAACGGCGGTAGGCTTATCAAACGCCTGATTGCAATCGAGGGGGATAAAGTCAAGTGCGAAGCGGGGCAAATGTATATTTGCTATCAAGGGACAAGCGAATATATCCCTTTGCAAGAAGACTACGCTTACTACGGCGTAAACGATAACCACAAAAACAATTATAGCTTTGGCGAATACACGGTGGGCGAAGGCGAGATATTCTTTCTTGGGGATAACAGGAGCGGGTATTTGACGAGCGTGGATAGTAGATACGAGCAAGAAAACGGCTCGCATTTACAGGGACTGTATAAAGAAGAAGATATCGAGGGCGTCGTGCCCGAGTGGTCGATAAAATATAAAAAAGTGTTGGGAGAGCTATTCATTCCCGACGAAGAAAAATAACAACGCAAAAGAGTGAAAGGAGAAAAAATATGAAAATTCGGATTACGTCAGACAGCACTTGCGATTTAAGCCATTTGGTGAAAGAGCGGGATATAGGCATTTTGCCCTTGCAGGTGAACTTGGACGGGAAAGCGTATCGCGACGGCGTGGATATCACCCCGCAAGACATTTTTACTTTCGTAAAAGAAACGGGCGTATTGCCCAAAACGAGCGCGCCGAGTATCGGCGAATACGAAGAATTCTTTGAAAAAGAACTTGTCGGCTACGATTATTTAATACATTTTAACATTTCCGCAAAAAGTAGCGGTTCGCATAGCTTTGCCAAATCGGCGAGCGAAAAATTCGGGGATAAAGTGCGCGTGATTGATAGCCAAGCGCTCTCGTCAGGGCAAGGACTTTTGGTTATGAAAGCGGCGGATATGCGCGATAACGGGAAGACTATCGACGAAATCGAAGAAACGATCAACGAACTGAAAACCCGCGTGAACACGTCGTTCGTGCCCGATAGCTTGGACTATTTGTATAAAGGCGGGAGAGTTTCCAAAATGGCAATGTACGGAGCGAACCTGCTCAAAATCCACCCCTGCATTGAAATGGACGAAGGACAGCTTATCGGCACGAAAAAATACCGCGGAAAAATGTCCGCTTGTATCAAAACGTATATCGACGATTTAAAAGCGAAATACACCAAATATGATAAAACGCGTTGTTTCGTAACGCACTCTTGCGCAGACGAAGAGCTTGTCGAGCTTGCGAAAACGCGGGTACAAGAACTGTTTGACTTTGACGAAATTATCGAAACGACGGCAGGTTCGATTGTAACCAGCCATTGTGGCAGGAACACGCTTGGCGTACTGTTCGTGTATGAAAAATAAGGAGAAAAGAATGATTTCCGTGTATAGCGACGCCGATTTTTTATCAGCGTATAAACAAAAACGCCGTTTATTCCACTTGTTTATGGGGATAACGACGGTATATCTTGCATTTTGTATTGCATGGCTTTTGTATTTCATATCCTTGCCCTACGTGGCGAATAAATTTTTGCCCAAAGCGTGCGTATATACGGCGTCCGCGCTGTACGCGGTGTTTGCGTTCGTATTCCTTGCGATCAAATATTCCCGCGCGCGCCGTTATTATAAAATGCTCGGATACGTGTGCGAAGGCTTAAAAATGGAAGAAACGAATTATTTCTACCATTTCCGTGAAAAGCAATTGCAAAAGGACAATATCGACGTAGACGCGTGCGTATTTGAAACGTATAGCAAAAAAAAGCAGGAATGGTTAGAACGCGAAGTGTATCACGATATGGAGAAAGAACGCCCCCCGTTTGAAGAAGGGGATCTCATAAGATACGTATCGCAAAGCAACATTTTGGTGCAATACGACATTTTAGAAAAGCACGCGTTAGAATTTGAAGAAGAAGACGAAACGGGAGAAGAGAACGAATGAAAACGGTTGTTACGGTAACGGGTAAAGATAATAAAGGTATTATAGCAAAAGTAAGCACGTTTTTAGCGGAAAAGGGCGCGAATATCGAAGACATTTCGCAAACGATCTTGGGCGAATATTTCGCAATGATTATGATCGTGGACATATCGGGCGCAAAGGAAGAGCTCGCCACGCTCGCTAAGGAATGCTCGGAAATGGGCAAAAAAATAGGTATGGCGGTGTATATGCAACACGAAGATATCTTCAACGCCATGCATAACGTATAAGGGGCGCACTATGTTCACAAACCAAGACGTACTTGAAACGATAGCAATGGTAGAAAAGGAGCACTTGGATATCCGCACGATCACGATGGGCATATCCTTGCTTTCCTGTATAAGAGATAGTGCCAAAGAAACGGCGCAAAAGGTATACGATCTCGTTTGTAAAAAAGCGGAAAATATCGTAAAAACGGCGCAAGATTTATCGGGCGAATACGGTATACCCATCGTCAATAAACGCGTATCGGTAACCCCCGTAAGCCTGATCACGGCGGCTTTTCCCGAAAAGTCCCCGATTATAGGCAAGGCGCTGGATAACGCAGCAAAAACGCTGGGCATTGACTTTTTGGGCGGGTATTCCGCACTCGTGCATAAAGCGACGGCAACGTACGAACGCATATTCATTCAAACGATCCCCGAGGTTCTTGCAAGCACGGACAGGCTTTGCGCTTCCGTGAACGTTGGTTCGACAAAATCGGGTATCAATATGGAAGCGGTGAAAATGCTTGGCGAAGTGTTTAAAAAATCCGCCGAGCTTACCAAAGATAAGGACGGTATCGGCGCGGCAAAACTCGTAGCCTTTTGTAACGCGGTAGAAGACAATCCGTTTATGGCAGGCGCATTCCACGGCGTAGGCGAAGCGGACACGGTCGTCAACGTGGGCGTATCCGGGCCGGGGGTAGTCAAGCACGCTTTGGAACAAATCCCAAACGCCGATTTAACGGAAGTTGCGGAAATGATCAAACGCACGGCGTTCAAAATCACAAGAGCAGGACAGCTTGTAGCCAAGCAAGCGGCAAAACGTTTGCAAGCAAGCTTTGGTATCGTGGATTTGTCGCTTGCTCCCACGCCCGCCATGGGCGACTCGGTGGCGCAAATTTTAGAAGAAATGGGCATTGAAACGGTCGGCGGTCACGGCACGACGGCGGCGCTTGCCCTGCTTAACGACGCAGTGAAAAAGGGTGGCGTTATGGCAAGCTCGCGGGTTGGCGGACTTTCGGGTGCGTTCATACCCGTTTCCGAAGATATCGGCATGATCAAGGCGGCGGAAAAGGGCGCGATCACGCTGGATAAGCTGGAAGCGATGACTTGCGTTTGTAGCGTAGGCTTGGATATGATTGCAATCCCCGGCGACACGCCCGCCACGACCATTTCGGCAATGATTGCAGACGAAGCGGCAATTGGTATGATCAATAACAAAACGACGGCGGTGCGAATTATCCCCGCGATCGGAAAAAAGGTAGGCGACGAAGTAAGCTTTGGCGGTTTGCTTGGTCGCGCCCCGATTATGCCCGTACACGCTTGCGACAGCTCGCGTATTATCAACCGTGGCGGCAATATCCCCGCACCGATACACAGCTTTAAAAATTAAAGTGAAATTTTTTCGCTTTGCGAAAAAGTTGTGGAACAATTCCATAACTTGCCCCAAAGGGGCATACTTCACTCAATATAAGGAGTTCTCTATGACCAGATCCGAAATTCCCCAAAATCTTCGTTGGAAACGGGAAGATATATTTTCCAGCGACAAAGAATGGGAAGAAGAATATAAACAAGTAGAAAAATATAACGCGTTCGATTGGAGCGTGTATAAAGGCAAGCTTTCGGATAAGAAGACGTTGCTTTCCTGCTTGCGTTTTATCGACGAAATTTCCCGCAGGGTAGAGAAACTGTATTTATACGCGCAAATGCACCAGCACGAAGATATGCGCGACGGTAAAGCAACGGAAGCGCTTTCGCGGGTAAGCACGCTTTATCCCAAGCTTTTTGCGCAGTTTTCGTTCGTCGAGCCGGAGCTCACCGCGTTAAGCAACGACACGTTAAACGCGTTTATTGAAGATCCCGACTTTGCGGACTACGACTACCGCTTACAAAGAATCGCGCGCGATAAAGCGCACGTGCTTTCGGAAAAGGAAGAAAAATTACTTGCGCTCGCTTCCGACGTGTTGGGCGATTTCCAAAGCGTATTTTCCATGCTGGATAACGCAAACTTGAATTTGCCGACGGCAAAATTAAAAGGCGAAGAAGTGCAAATGAGCCACGGCTTATACGGTGTGGCACTTCGGAGCGGTAATAAGGAAGAACGTAAGGAATGGTTTGAAAAATATTACGGCTCGTATATTAAACTGATTGACGCGATTGCGCAAACGTATTATAGTAACGTGAAGAAGAACGTACTGTATAAAACGGTAAGAAAGTATGATAGTTGTTTGGAAATGGCGCTTGCTGGGGAAGACGTGGATAAAAAGGTGTATGAAAACCTGATTAAAGCCACGCATAACGCCCTGCCGACCATGCACGAATATATCGCTTTGCGCAAGCAAATCTTGGGCGTTGACGAACAGCATATGTACGATATCTATATGCCGCTTGTGGAAAACGCGGAGATAGGCTTGCCGTTTGAAAAGGCGTATGAGAAAGTAATCGAAGGTCTTGCCCCGCTTGGAAAAGAGTATCAAGCTTTGCTCAAAAAAGCCAAAGACGAAGGCTGGATCGACGTTTGTGAAAACGAAGGCAAGCGTAGCGGTGCGTATTCGACGGGCACGTACGACGGACCGCACCCGTTCGTGCTTTTGAACTATCAAGAAACAACCAACGATATGTTCACGATCGCGCACGAAATGGGGCATGCGCTCCACACGTATAAATCGACCGCGGCGCAACCGTATAGCAAAGCGGACTACACGATTTTCCTTGCGGAGATCGCGAGCACGGTGAACGAAGTATTGCTGTTAAAGCATTTGTATAAAACCGCAACGGACGATACCGTAAAGAAATATCTATTGAATTATTATTTGGATACGTTGCGGGCAACGCTTTTCCGTCAAACGCAGTTTGCGGAGTTTGAACACACGGCGCACGCGAAAGTAGAAGCGGGCGAAGCGCTGACCAAGGATAGCTTAAACGAGATATACTACGAGCTGAACAAAAAATATTATGGCGATAGCTTAATCCACGATAAAGAGATTGCCTACGAATGGGCGCGCATACCGCATTTTTATAGCGCGTTCTACGTGTATAAATACGCGACGGGCATTATTTCGGCAATCTCCATCGTTTCGCGGATATTAAAAGAGGGAGACAAAGCCGTAGAAGATTATTTCCGATTTTTGTCGTCGGGCTGTGAAACAGACCCCGTAACCATACTCAAAAAAGCGGGCGTAGATTTAACGACTTCCGCCCCGTTTGAAATCGCCATGCAAGAATTTGAAGACACTTTAAACGAACTGAAAAAATATTATTAAGGTGAAGTAGAAATATTCGATAACTTTTTCGCAAAGCGAAAAAACTTCACTTGCGCGTAGAGCGTACTTCACTACGTAGTAACTTCACTTGCGCTTTGCGCAAACTTCACTTTCTAAAAGGAGAACCCTATGTCAACTCCCACAATGAACACAATGCCCTATAACCGCGACGCGGAAATGGCGTTGCTCGGTTGTTTTTTAATCGACAACGAAGTTGCTTCGGATTTGATTGAAAAGCTGTCCGAAGAAGATTTCTATCAAGAAAATCATAAATACATTTTGCAGGCTATGCAAAAAGTGTTTTCTTCGCGCAAGCCTATTGACCTTGTAACCGTTTCCGATCTACTCGATAGCGAAGGTAATTTGGATAAAGCGGGCGGGATCGTGTATTTGACCGAGCTTACGCAAATCACACCCAGCGCGGCGAACTACCGTTCTTACTACGATATCGTCGAACGGGATTCGACCAACCGTCGCTTGATAAGAGCTTCGCGTAAGATCATAGAAAACTCTATGAGCGGTGCAGACGGAAAAGACGCGCTCGCATTCGCGGAAAAGACGGTATACGACATTTCCAAACAAACGGAAAGATCGTCGCTTCTTGGCATGAACGAAGGGGATATAATCGGACAAGTTTTAGAAAAGTTTGAAAAATTGCAATCCGACCCCGAGTCCTTCCGCGGTATTCCCACGGGCTATAAGAGATTAGATAGAATGACGCACGGCTTGCAATCGGGCGCACTGATCGTGCTTGCGGCGCGCCCGGGTATGGGTAAAACGTCGCTGGCTATGAACCTTGTCGAACACGCCGCGCTCCGCGCGGGTAAAACGTGCGCGGTATTTTCGCTGGAAATGCCCCGCCACGAAATTGTGCAAAGACTTATTTGCTCGTATGCAAACGTGAGTATGCAACGGGCACTTGACGGTGCACTTTCGCAAAAAGAATGGAAAAAGCTTATGCTTGCAAGCGATCAACTGAAAAAAAGTAATATCTTTATCGACGATTCTTCGCGCGTAACGCCAGCGGAAATTTTGTCTAAATGCAGAAGACTGAAAACCACGGCAGGCGGTGTGGATTTGATTATGATCGACTATATCCAGCTTATGTCGAGCGGAGATTCCAAAATGGCAGGCGCGGAGAATAGACAACAGGAAATCGCGTCCATCACGCGTGATTTAAAGATTATGGCGAAAGAGTTGGAAGTACCCGTTATCGCACTTTCCCAGCTTCGCCGTATCCAGTCCAAAGAACCCCAGCTTTCCGACCTTCGTGAATCGGGCGCAATCGAGCAAGACGCGGATATCGTAATGTTCATTTCCCGACCCGAAGCAATCGCCACGACGGAAGAGATCGAAAGCGGTAAAATCGTCAAGGGCGCGGCGGAACTTATCCTTGCCAAGCATAGAGGGGGCGAACAGGGCAGAGTATCGCTCAAATTTATCGGCGAATGTACCAAGTTCGTGGACGTGGACGAGCAAAACCGCGATGAAGAACCGCCCGAATACGGAAGATCCACACCCGATTATCAGGAAGAACAAGACTACGAATATGAGGACGATAATTCCTACGCGGAAGAACCGCCTATGCCCCCCGCAAGAAAGGGCGAGCTGAAAAATATGGGCGACGACGAACTGCCTTTCGATTGATATGCAAACGATTATTAAAGAAATCAATAAAGAAAGCTTGGAGCAAGCGAAAAATTTGATATTTGCTGGCGAAGTGGTGGCAATCCCCACGGAAACTGTCTACGGCTTGGGCGGGAACGCATTCGACGATCTGGCAGTCGAGCGGATATTCAAGGTAAAGGGCAGACCGAGCGACAATCCGCTTATCGCCCACGTGCATAAGGACTACGATTTATCGAAAATTATCGACTACGATCCGCCCTATGCCAAAAAACTCCGCGAAGCGTTTTTGCCAGGACCGCTCACGCTCGTATATCCGTCCAAAGGCAAGGTAAGCCCCCGCGTTTCGTGCGGGCTGGATACCTTGGCGGTGCGTGTGCCTTCTCACGCGGGCGCACAGGCGTTTTTAAAACAAGTGGGTATTCCTATCGTTGCGCCGAGCGCGAATATTTCCCGTCACGTTTCTCCCACTTCCGCGTTGCACGTGTTCGACGATTTTCAAGGCAAAATCCCCTTGATCTTGGACGGCGGAGAATGTGTAGGCGGAATTGAAAGCACGGTGTGCGATTGCACGGGCGAAGTGCCCGCCATTTTGCGCCCGGGGCTTGTTACCAAAGAAATGATTGAAAGCGTCGTGGGCGAATGTATCGGTTTTGATGCTAAGATTAAAAAAGGGGAAAAAGTCAAAAGTCCGGGCGTTTTATATAAGCATTATTCTCCCCGTTGCAAAACCACGCTTTTTGATGCAAAAACGCCAAAAACGCAAATTTTCGCTTATATAGCGCAAAGCCTTGAAACAAAAGGGATTGCACTGCTTTGCGAAGACAAACGAATGAAAGATTTTCAAAATTTAGGAGATAAGTGCCTGAACCTTGGGAAAAATCAGGCGGAAATGGCAATGAACTTATATGCGCGCTTGCGCGAAGCGGAAAGCATTTGCGAAGAGCTTATCGTGATTAAACCCGAGCAAACGGACGGGATTATGGAAGGCGTTTTAAATCGTTTGGAAAAGGCTTGCGCGTCCGAAGATATTGCGCATTGACGGTAAAATAGCAAGGCAGGTATGCGGTGAATACAACTTTAAAGAAAAAAATCATATTCGTATGCACGGGTAACACCTGCCGATCTCCCATGGCGGAAGCGGTGCTAAAAGCGGTGCTCAAAGAAAAGGGACTGACAAAAGTGCAAGTATCGTCGGCAGGCTTGCAGGCAAAGCCTAAAGATTTGATGAACGAAAAAACCGCGCAAACCCTTATGGATAAAGGGATTGAGCTACTTAACTTTCAAGCGAAAAAACTCACGAAAACAATGCTAAAAAGCTCGCTCGCGATTGTTTGTATGACGGATAGACAGCGGGATTTGGTTATGGAAATGCGTTGGAAAGCCTTGCGCGAAGCGGGGGAAGAAGAGATAGAAAACAACGTGTATTCGTTTTTAGAGCTTGCAGGCTACGAAGTGCTTGACCCCTATGGCAGGGATATGGATTGTTATCACTACGTATTTGAACTAATCAAGGGGGGTATGCCTGCGATTATCGACAAAATCCTGCCTGAAAACGTACGCGAAAAATATCGCGAAAAACCCAAAACAACGAAAAAAACGGGTGGAAAAACCCGCAAAAAGGAGAAAATATTATGAAAATTGCAGTTGCTTGCGACCATGGTGGCTTAAATTTAAAAAAAGCGATGATCGCATACGTGGAAAAACTCGGACACACGGTAGTGGATTTTGGTACGAACACGACGGATTCTTGCGACTATCCCGACTTTGCGGCGGCTGCCGCGGAAGCGGTGGCGAGCGGTGAATGTGAACGCGGTATTCTCGTTTGCTCGTCTGGTATCGGCGTTTCTATCGTTGCAAACAAAGTGCCCGGCATTCGCTGTGCGCATTGTCACGACACGTATTGCGCGAAATACACGCGTTTGCATAACGACGCGAATATGATCGCCTTTGGCGAAAAGGTGTTGGGCGAGGGTATGATGCAAGAAATCGTGTCTTTGTTTTTAAACACCGAGTTTGAAGGCGGAGAGCGTCACGAACGCCGTGTGGCAAAAATCAAGGCTTTAGAAGAAAAATATTCAAAATAAGGAAGCAGGTATGAAACGAATTATCGCGATTGGCGGGGGAGAACTTCGCGAACGCACGACGATGCAAATTGACGAATATCTCGCGGGGCTTGCAAAAGCCCGCGCGGGGGAGCGTCGCGCAAACGCGCTGTTTATTCCCACCGCAAGTCACGATTTTATGCCCTATTATAACACTTTCCATAAGGTGTATACGGGCGTTTTCGATATCAAAACGGACGTTGCATTGTGCGTTTTTAAAGACGTAGATATGGAGAAAATGCGCGCGAAGTTTGACAAAGCCGATTTAATCTACGTGGGCGGGGGCGATACCGTTTTTATGATCGAGCAGTGGAAAAAAACGGGGCTTTTGGAGCTTATTTTAAACGCTTACGAGCGCGGCGTGATTATTGCGGGCTTGTCCGCGGGCGCGATTTGTTGGTTTTCGGATATTTATACCGATTCCGCGAGCGTGCTTGGCGAAGACGAAAAGTATGCAATGTTCAAAGGATTAGGCTTGATAAAAGGCGTAATTTCTCCGCATTATGGCGCAAGAATGCTTGACTTCGATAAAATAGTATGCTATAATTATGACCGTGCTTACGGGATCGAAGACAACGCTGCGATAGTGATTGAGAACGGTGAAATCGTGGGAAGTATCACGAGCGGCGGGGTCGCGTGGGAGATTAAGCGACAAGCAAACGAAGTCGTGAAAACGGCGATAAAGGTAATTGAATAAGCGGACGTGGCGAAATTGGCAGACGCGCAGGTTTCAGGTTCCTGTGGGCGACCATGCAGGTTCAAGTCCTGTCGTCCGCACCAAAATCGGATATTTATGCGAAAATAATACATAAATATCCTTTTTTTTCTTGCATATTTGATATGTTTATGCGGTTAATTTTGTCAAAAACACGCGATTTTGCCCTACTTTGGGGACTTTTTTGGGGACTTAAATTGTCTATTTCACAATAAGATATTTGAAAGTAAAAAATCCGTTCTCGTTTGAGGACGGATTCTTCATTTTTATATTAAAGATTAAACTCAACTTTATCCATTTGCTCTTTCATAAAGTCGTCGGGGAAGTGGGTGTAAACTCTACCAACCAATCTTTCAGGACTATCGCCCATCCAAATATCTACAATATCAGGGCGAACGTATTGTTGACAAACGGTTGCA
>JAZOPU010000046.1:0-10474 GCA_045655705.1 Candidatus Scatosoma sp. | reverse complement strand
TCTTCGAACGGAAAAGAAAACAAAAAAAAAAAAAAAAAAAAAAGCCGAAAGGGAGAGGTTTGCATTTGATTTTTTATTTAGTCTTCTAAACCTTCGTTGAGTTTTGCAAGCAACGCTTCAAGGTCTTCGCCGTGAACGGCAACCGCTTCCGCGACGGACTCGCCGTGCGCCATAGCACAACCAAAGCAATGCATACCCGCCGCCATTAAAATTTCAGGCGCGTTGGGGTTAATTTGCAAGCAATCTGCAATCAAGGTATCCGCAGTGATTTTAGCCATTTTTTCTATCTCCTTTTTTTTATTTATTATTGTAGCACTTTTCGCGCTTATTGACAACCACTTTTATTTGAAAATATTTTCCATTCTATCTTGCACGCGTTGCCACTGCTTTGCATATCCTTTTTTATACGCATAGTTTTTCGCCAACGCATAATCGGGTTTTCTTTGCAAAGGATCGTGTGCGTCCGTGCCCAAACAATGCACCATATCACGGCGCAACAGTCTAAACGCAAGCCGTTTCGTCCGACGCTCCAAAAATGCACGCGTGTTCACTTGTATCAAACAGCCTATGTCGATAAGCGTTTGTATGCATTTTGGATTTTTCTTCACTTCGTCGTAGCGTTCGATATGCGCCACGATAGGCGTATAGCCCGTGTCCGCGACAAACTCGCTCAACTTTTCCAAAAGCGCGTTCGACCATTTGCTGAAAAAGGGCAATTCCACAAGCACGCATTTCGTTTCCCCGATCGCAAGCTCGCACAGTTTTTCGTCCGCAGGATCGTTCACGCCCGTCAAATGTACTTCCGCTCCCAAAAACACCCGCAGGTTTTCAGGGATTTCTTTTTCAATTTCCGCAAACGCCCTTTCGCGCTCCCGCAAAAAATCTTCCACGGAATGTTTTTTACCGTAGTAGTGGGGCGTGAGCGCAACGGTTTCCACGCCCTGCTCTCGTAGCATACGCAAAAGCTCCAACGCGTCCGCTTTGGTTTCAGCCCCGTCGTCAAGGCAGGGCAAAATATGTGTGTGTATATCAATCATTTTCCCTTACCCTTACCGTTATACGGAGCATTTCTTATTTGAAGTAACGAACACCACTTTCAAATATCTTCATATCAAAGTTCCCTTCCACGTTCTTGTAAAGGTTATCTCCGATACGTTCGCTGTGACCCATCTTACCAAGCACTCTGCCATCAGGCGAAGTAATACCTTCGATCGCCCACGTAGAACCGTTGGGGTTGAACGGCGAAAGCATGGTGGGTTTGCCGTCCAAATCAGCGTATTGCGTAGCCACCTGTCCGTTCTTTTTCATTTCTTCCAGTGCTGCGATCGGCGCAACGATTTTACCTTCGCCGTGCGATACGGGCACTTTATACACTTCTCCTACCTTACAAGCGGAAAGCCAAGGCGAAAGCGTGGACGCAACGCGTACGTCCGCAATCGTCGATACGTGGCGGGAGATGTTATTGAACGTGAGCGTGGGAGAATTTTCCGTAAGCTCTTTCACGTGTCCATACGGCACAAGCCCAAGCTTGATAAGTGCTTGGAAACCGTTACAAATACCAAGCGCCAAACCGTCGCGGTTATTCAAAAGCTCTTCAAGCTGTTCCGCGATATACGGGTTACGGAAAGTCGTTGCGATAAACTTACCGCTACCATCAGGCTCGTCACCGCCCGAGAACCCGCCGGGGAACGCCACGATATTCGCGTTTTTGATTGCTTTCACGATACGTTCTACGCTTTCTTCAATGTCCTGCGCCGAGCGGTTACGCACAACCACCGTTTCCACTTCCGCACCAGCAAGAATAAACTTGCGCGCGGTGTCGAGTTCGCAGTTCGTGCCGGGGAATACGGGAATGAATACTCTCGGTTTCGCCGTTTTGGTGGCGATATTCGTATATTTTGCCCCCGAAGTATAATCACAGTTTTCCGCGTTTCCGCTTGCGGGCGCGGTGGTTGCAAACACGCTGTCAAGCGCGAGCATATACGCGCTTCCCGCCTCGCACAATTTCACGCTTTCGTTTCCGCACGTGAACGCTTCACCGCATACCTGCCCTATCCGTTTTGCATTTACGGCAAGCTTGCTTGCATCTTTGAGCGATACGATAATATCGCCGTAGCCTTCGGTATACAGCTCGTTTGCAGGCATATCGAATTGCACGCCCAGCTCGTTTCCGAGCGCGGATTTAATCACCGCCGAAGCGATACCGCCGTTCTCTACAACCGTGGCAAACGTGGTGTTACCGCTTGCTATATTTTCATAGACCGTTTCATACACCGCTTTGAGTTTGTCAAAGTCGGGCACGTTATTTTCGTCTTTGGGAACGGGGATATAATAGAGCGTTTCCCCGCCTTTGAGTACGTTGGTAATAAGCTTGCTTGCCTTTGCAGGTGCAAGCGCAAAGGAAATGAGTGTAGGGGGCACGTGGATTTGTTCAAACGTACCGCTCATACTATCCTTACCGCCGATTGCGCCAAGCCCCAAGCCCATTTGCGCGTATACCGCACCAAGGAGCGCGGAAGCGGGAACACCCCAAACCTTGGGATCGCCCGTCATTCTTTGGAAGAACTCTTGCAAGGTCAAGCGGATATCGCTATATTTCGCACCCGTTGCCACCACTTTGGATACGGACGCGACAATAGAATACACCGCGCCGACAAACGGGCTCGTTTCCATAAGGTAAGGCGAATAACCGTAAGCGGAAACGGTACAAACGTCCGTTTCGCCGCCGCAAATTTTTGCCGCCATAGCGATTGCGGGCGTACGTTGGGTCTTACCGCCCCAAGGCATATACACACTTCTTGCGCCAATCGTGGAGTCGAACGTTTCCGAAAGACCTTTCTTTGCGCAAACGTTGAGATCGGCAAGCGTTTTCTTCGTCGTTTCCACGAAATCTACGTTCGATTTTTGATCAAACCAATGGGTTTTCGCATCGCAAATTTCCACACTTGCTTCCTGCTTTACACCGTTGGTGTTCAAGAATTCGCGAGAAATATCCACGATCGCTTTGCCCTTTAAATACATTCTCATTCTGCCCGTATCCGTTACCACGGCAACAGGCGTTGCGGAAAGGTTTTCTTCCGCCGCGAGCGCGATAAAGGAGTCCACGTCCTTTTTATCTACCACGACTGCCATACGTTCTTGGGATTCGGAAATAGCAAGCTCCGTACCGTTCAAGCCCTCGTACTTTTTAGGCACTTTGTCAAGGTCGATATTCAAGCCGTCCGCAAGCTCACCGATGGCAACCGACACACCTCCCGCGCCAAAGTCGTTACATTTTTTAATCTTTCTCGTCGCTTGTTTATTCAAGAACAAACGCTGTAATTTTCTTTCGGTGAGCGCGTTGCCCTTTTGCACTTCCGCACCGCACGTTTCCACCGAGTGGCTATCGTGCGCTTTAGACGAACCCGTCGCACCGCCGCAACCGTCGCGACCCGTTTCCCCGCCAAGGAGAATAATCACGTCGCCTGCTTGGGGGGCTTCGCGGTATACCATTTCCTTTCTCGCACCACCCACGACAAAGCCCGTTTCCAAGCGTTTTGCTTTATAACCTTCGTGATATACTTCGTCTACGATACCCGTAGCAAGCCCGATTTGGTTACCGTACGAAGAAAATCCCGCCGCCGCGCGTTGCGTGATAACGCGTTGGGGAAGTTTGCCTTTCATGGTATCTTCCAAGCTTTCTCTTGGATCGGATGCGCCCGTGATACGCATTGCCTGATACACGTACGTTCTGCCGCTCAAAGGATCGCGGATCGCACCGCCAAGACAGGTCGCCGCGCCGCCGAACGGTTCAATTTCCGTGGGGTGGTTGTGCGTTTCGTTCTTGAACATAACCAGATAACGTTCTTTCTTTCCGTCGATTTCCGCTTCGATTTCAATCGAGCATGCGTTGATTTCGTCGGAAATATCCAAATTGTCCAGCTTGCCGTCCTTTTTCAGCTTTTTCGCTGCGATCGTGGCAAGGTCCATAAGGCAAGGATATTTATCCGCGCGCTTGCCGTTGAGTTCTTGATATAATTCTTCGTATAAATGATACGCCTTTTCAATCGTCGTGTTTTCCGAACTTATTTTGACGTTTTTAAGCTCCGTTGCAAAAGTGGTATGACGGCAATGATCCGACCAATACGTATCAATAACTTTGAGTTCCGTTTCCGTGGGGTTGCGTTTTTCCGAGCGGAAATAATCGCGCACGAACGCCAAGTCCGCCGCGCTCATAGCAAAGCCTACGTTTTTATGATACGCGCCAATCTCTTCGTCCGTCATATCAATAAAGCCGTCCACGTCGCAAACGGGCGCGCCTTCCACCGCCGCGAACACCAGCGTTTCGGGTTTTTCAAAGCCCACTTCTTCGCTTTCCACGGGGTTGATAATGTGCTTTTTGATTGCAACGAGCTGTTCGTCCGTTACGCCTTTGACAAGATACACTCTCGCGCATTTCACGTTCGGGCGTGCTTTTCTCGTGAGCAATTGCACGCATTGCGCCGCGCTGTCCGCGCGTTGATCGTATTGCCCCGTCAAATAGCTAACGGCAAACGCCTTATAGCCTGCGGGGATTTCCACGTTTTCAAGGTATACGTTATCCACGGGCGGTTCGGAGAACACAGACGGGATTGCCGCTTTCAATTCTTCTTCCGTCAAACCCTCCACGTCGTAGCGCAGGAGCAGTCTGAAATCTTCCGCCTTAATAGAGAGCAGGGTTTGAATATCCGCCTGTTCTTTTCTTGCCTGTACGTTATCTTTTTTCTCTACGAAAATT
The DNA here is from genome assembly GCA_045655705.1 of Candidatus Scatosoma sp. Taxonomy (GTDB): domain Bacteria; phylum Bacillota; class Clostridia; order Christensenellales; family Borkfalkiaceae; genus Scatosoma. The sequence goes on along the minus strand of JAZOPU010000046.1, from coordinate 5,718 downwards.
CTGTAAATCATTGTTTATTCTCTCTCCACGTCTTTATATTTCACACCGATATCCGTGCGGTAATGCATTTTTTCAAAGTTTACTTTTTCTACGTTTGCATACGCTTTCTTTCGCGCGTCTTCTAAACTTTCGCCCTTGGCGCAAACCCCAAGCACTCTGCCCCCGCTCGTAACCAATTTACCGTCCTTGATTGCCGTACCTGCATGGCAAAGCACCACGCCTTCGTCCAAATCGCCAATCGTGATCTCCTTGCCCTTGGCATACGCCTCGGGGTATCCACCGCTTGCAAGCACCACGCACACGCAAGAACCCGTTTCCCATTCGATATTGATATCGGCAAGTTTTTCGTCGGTTACCGCTTCAAAAATATCCATCAGATCCGTTTTGAGCATGGGCAAAATAACTTGCGTTTCAGGATCGCCAAAGCGGGAATTGTATTCAATAACTTTCATACCGTCTTTGGTTTTCATAAGCCCGAAATAGAGCACGCCTTTGAACGTTCTTCCTTCCGCGTTCATTGCGTTCACGGTGGGGATCATAATCTTTTCCAAAACTTCTTTTTCCGTCTTTTCCCCGTAGAACGGCGCGGGAGCAAACGTACCCATACCGCCCGTATTCAACCCTTCGTCGTGATCGAACACGCGTTTATGATCGCAGCTCGTGATCATAGGTTTGAGCGTTTTACCGTCGGTGAACGCGAGCGCGGACACTTCCGGTCCTTCTAAAAATTCTTCCACGACGACGGTGTTGCCTGCATTTCCGAATTTTTTATCCAGCATCATTTCTTTAATGCCGTCTTGGGCTTCTTCGCGCGTTTTGCAAATGAGCACGCCCTTGCCAAGCGCCAAGCCGTCCGCTTTTAATACGACGGGAATATCGCAGGTATCCACGTACGCTTTCGCGCTCTCATAGTCGGAAAACGTTTCGTATTTCGCCGTGGGAATATTGTATTTTTTCATAAGTGCTTTGGAGAAAGCTTTGCTCGCTTCGATAATGGCGGCGTTCTTTCTCGGCCCGAACACGCGGTGTCCGCGGCTTTCCAGCTCGTCCGCAAGCCCCAGTGCCAAAGGGTCGTCGGGTGCGATAACGGTGTACTCCACGTCTTTATGGCTATCCACCCAATCGCCCACCGCTTTCAAATCGCAATAATCCACGTTGACAAGCTCGGCAATTTCTCCAATCCCCGCGTTACCTTTCATTGCGTAAATTTTATCTACCCTGGGCGATTTTGCGAGCGCCTGCACGATCGCGTGCTCTCTACCGCCGTTTCCTATCACCAAAACGTTCATAATTTTCTCCTTTGAAATAGTGAAGTTTTTCACTTTGTGAAAAGTGAAGTAACTTCGTAGTGAAGTATGTGCTATGCACAAGTGAAGTTTTTTCGCTTCGCGAAAAAGTTATTGTATTATCCCACAACTTGCCCCAAAGGGGCAAACTTCACTTTGACGTAAGTCAATACTTCACTTTTGCTTACAAAGCAAATACTTCACTTTGTATTATTCTTTTATCTCTACCGTTCTGCCTTTTTTCACGATTTTGTTTTCACAAAAAAGTTTCACGCAAAGCGGTAACATTTTATGTTCTTCTTTGAGTATTCTTGCTTGCAAATCTTCGGGCGTGTCGCTAGGCAACACTTCCACCGCGCGTTGCATAATGATTGCACCCCCGTCCACGTCCGCTTCCACGAAATGCACCGTTGCACCGCTGAGTTTCACGCCGTATTCGATCGCCGCCGTATGTACCCTTAAACCGTAATATCCCATACCGCAAAAGGCAGGGATAAGGGAGGGGTGAATGTTGATGATTGCGTTTTCAAACGTCTTGATAAACGACGCGGGAACGACCGAAAGCCAACCCGCAAGCACGACAAGCTCCACGCCGTTTGCTTTTAAGATTTTCGCTACTTCGTCGTAGAAAGCTTGCTTGTCCGCGTATTTGTCCTTTTCAAAAACCAGCGTTTTTATCCCCGCTTTTTCCGCACGGGTAATCGCGCCGATTTGCGGTTTGGACGCAACCAAATACGCAATTTCACAAAAATTTTCTTTTGCGTTGGCGTCGATCACCGATTGAAAATCCGTGCCGCCGCCCGACGCAAACACCGCTATTTTTTTCATTTCAAAACCACGCCTTTGCCTGCAACCGCTTGTCCGATCACAGCCACGTCTTCGCCTGTTTCTCTAAGGCTTGCCATAGCCTTTTCCACGTTCTCTTTGGCCACCACGACGACCATACCGATACCCATATTAAAGGTGTTATAAATTTGTTCGTCAGTGATACCCGCGCGTTTTTGCATTACTTTAAATACGGGGGGCACTTCATAGGAATTTTTATCAATCTCACAGCCCACGCCCTCGGGTAAAATTCTGGGAATGTTTTCGATAAAGCCGCCGCCCGTGATGTGCGCGATTCCTTTCACTTCCACTTTTTCAATCAAAGACAAAATGCTCTTTACGTAAATTCTCGTAGGCTTTAACAGCACTTCCGCCGCCGTTGCGCCAAGCTCTTCGTCGTATTTTTCAAGTGCCGCTTTGTCTTCGTCGCCAAAGAGTTTTCTAACGAGCGAATAGCCGTTGGAGTGTACCCCTGTCGATTTCAAACCGATCAAAACGTCGCCCGCTTGGATATTTTTACCGTTGATAACTTTTTTCTTATCCACGATACCCACCGCAAAGCCAGCAAGGTCGTATTCGCCGTCGGGATAGAACCCGGGCATTTCCGCCGTTTCACCGCCAATAAGCGCGCAACCCGCTTGCTTACAGCCTTCGGCAATGCCTTTAACTACTTCCGATTCCGCTTCGGGATATAATCTACCGCAAGCGTAGTAGTCAAGGAAGAACAAGGGCTTTGCGCCTTGACAAACGATATCGTTCACGCACATTGCAACCGCGTCGATACCGATCGTGTCGTGTTTTTCCAAAAGGAACGCATATTTGAGTTTCGTTCCTACGCCGTCCGTACCCGCAACGAGCACGGGTTCTTCCATTTTTTCGCCTGTAATCGAATAAAATCCGCCAAACGAACCCAGATCCCCGATTACGTTTTCGTTATACGTGGATTTCACGTGTTTTTTCATAAGCTCGACGGCTTTATACCCTCTCGTTACGTCTACACCGCTGTCTTTATAAGAAATAGCCATTTGTTTTTTTCTCCTGTATTATTTATTTTCCGAAATTTTATGATCAAATTTATTTTCGCTGGGCGATACGGGAATTTCCGTGGGATATTCTCCGTTAAAGCACGCCGCGCAATACCCTTTGCAAGTGCCAGATTCCCCAAGCTTGAACACGTCTTCAAGGGGCAGGAACGCAACCGAGTCCGCGCCGAAGATTTTCGCCATTTCGTCCGAAGAGTGACGGCAAGCGATAAGCTCTGCTCTCGAACCAATATCCGTACCGTAGTAGCAGGGGTTTAAGAATTTGGGTGCGGACGAACGCACGTGTATTTCTTTTGCGCCCGCGTCGCGGAGCAGTTTGACCACTCTCGCCATCGTCGTTCCGCGCACGATAGAATCGTCCACGAGCACCACTCTCTTACCCCGCACCGTTTCCGCAACGGGATTGAGCTTTATTTTCACTTTATCTTCCCGCACGTTTTGACCGGGATCGATAAACGTTCTGCCGATATATTTATTTTTGATAAGTCCGATACCGTAGGGAATGCCCGACGCTTCCGAATACCCAATCGCCGCGTCCAAGCCCGAATCGGGTGCGCCGATGACGACGTCCGCTTCCACAGGCAAGGCTTTTGCCAAAAACGCGCCCGCGCGCTTTCTCGCCAAGTGCACCGAACAATCGTTGATTACCGAGTCGGGACGAGCGGTATATAAATATTCAAACACGCAAAGCCTTTCGGGTTTTTTTCCGCAATGGTCGCGAATGGAACGCACGCCGTCTTTATGGAATATCACGATTTCCCCCGGCTCTACTTCACGAACGAATTTCGCCCCCGCCGCGTCAAGCGCGCAAGTTTCACTCGAAATCACGTATTCTCCGTCTTCTCTAATGCCGTAGCAAAGCGGGTGTACGCCGTTTTCGTCGCGTGCGGCGATCAGCTTTTGCGGTGACATTATCAGCATGGAATATCCGCCTTTGAGCTTGTCCATCGCACGGTTTACCGCTTCTTCTATCGACGGCGCAGTCAAACGTTCACGTGTGATCATATATGCAATCACTTCCACGTCGTTAGAGGTGTGGAAAATCGCGCCTTGGAGTTCAAGCTCCCGTCTTAAATCCGCGTAATTGACGAGCGCACCGTCGTGGGAAACGGCAAGCTTGCCTTTGATATGATTGACAACCATAGGCTCGGCGTTGATACGATCTTTGGTAGCGCTCGTGCCGTAACGCACGTTGCCAAGCGCCATTTGTCCAAGCCCTAACTGCGCAATCGTGCGGTGGCTGAACACGTCGTTGACAATACCCGAATCTTTGTGCGCATGGAATAATCCGTCGTCGTTCACGACGATACCGCTACTTGCCTGTCCCCTGTGTTGCAAGGAATAGAGCCCGTAATACGCACTCGACGCAACGTTCTCCGTCTTTGTTCCGAATATACCGAATACTGCCATACACTACGCCTCCAACGCTTCCTGTAACGCTTTGTCGTCCGCGTTGATTTTATCCTGCATTGCTTTTTTATAGCCCGCGAGCTGTTTTTCAATTTCGGGGTATTTGATACCCAAAATTTGCAACGCCAAAAGTCCCGCGTTTTCTCCGCCGTTGACGCCTACCGTCGCCACGGGAATACCCGAAGGCATTTGCACGATAGAAAGCAAGCTATCCAGCCCGCCCATCATATCCGTCTTGACAGGAAGCCCGATAACGGGCAGGGTGGTGAGCGCCGCAATCACACCGCCAAGGTGTGCCGCTTTCCCCGCCGCACAAATCAAAACTTCAATCCCGCGCGCTCTTGCGCTTAAAGCGTATTCGTGCGCTTCGTCTGGCGTTCTGTGCGCGGAAATCACGCGTACTTCCACTTCTACACCGAATTTTTTGAGTACGGAAACGGCGGGTTTTACCACGTCGAAATCCGATTTACTGCCCATTAAAATACCAACTTTTGCCATATATTGTTTCTCCCATTAGGATAATTTATTTAATCAAAAAAGAGTGCAATCATTGCACTCTTTGTGTTTTCACCTTAAAAAAGACTGTTTTTTGCCCAAAATCGGCGTAATTTGCCCGAAACAAACCCCACGCGCCATATGCGCGCCACACGCGTTCACACCGTCCGTTTTTCGCAAGTACACCATTCGCTTTTTTCCTTTCTTTTGACAGCTCCACTCTCCCCACTACATTATTATAACAAATCCCAAAAAAAAATGCAAGTGTAATAAAGCGACTTTTTACGATTTTTTTACGGAACACGAACACCAACAACGTGTATACAGCGTATGCGCTCGTAACGCCATGAAGATAACGGACGGTTCAAGCTATCGTAGCTGTGCGCAGCGAGCAAGGGTTCGCCCCGTTGAAAACCCACGACCACGGGCGTATGGTAAAAATCGCCCGTTTCCCGACCAAATTGCACGAAATCCCCAATTTCCAATTCGTGGACAAGACAAGGCTCGCCAAACGGCCCTGCGCCGTTTCCGATGGGCGTTTGCGCGTTATTTATAAGGAAGTTATAAAAATATTCCACACCCGTCCACGCCGCCGCCCGATCGCTTGCACTCTTATAATACCAACCGATATCGGGGGTAAAATTCATTTGCATTGCGCC
>JAZOPU010000045.1:0-1911 GCA_045655705.1 Candidatus Scatosoma sp. | reverse complement strand
TTGCTACGGCGCGCGCGACGAGATTGTGCGCGCGGCGAACGAAGCCGTCAAACGGGGCGAAATGGTAACGGAAGAAAGTTTTTCGTCGTTACTTTATACCGCGGGGCAACCTGATCCCGACCTTATCATACGCACGGGCAAGGAAGTACGGCTTTCTAACTTCTTATTATACCAAGCTGCGTATGCGGAGCTATATTTTTCAAACAAAATGTTCCCCGAATTTTCCGACAAAGACTTAGAAAAAGCCATTTTGTGGTTTTCGGGCAGAACTCGCCGTTTTGGAAAAACGGACGAACAGTTATAACGATTTGGCTTATGGAGAAGAACTTATGAAAACTCGATTGATATCCGGTGTTATTTATATCGCCGTTTTACTCGCGTTTTATTTGTTAAAAATATTCGTGCACGATTTTTTCTTCGACGCACTCATTTATGCATTTGCACTTATCGGAACGTTTGAAATCCTGCGCGCAATGCAAGACAAAACGACCAAGCCCCAGCGCGTGATCGTGTTTTTGTTCGCGATTGTTTGTATACCTACCTGTGCGGTTATGGAATATTTCTTCCGCTATGGGTTGCACGTAACGAGTATTTGCTTTTTTGCACTCTCCGTGGCGCTTTTGGTGCTACTCGTTGTCGATCACGAACGCACGACGATAGAAAATCTGGGCATATCCTTTTTATCGGCGGTGTATCCCGTCTTGCTTCTTTGCATACTCGTACTCACCAACCACGTGTCCGATCCCAGCGCAATGGAAGGGTATTCGGCAACGCTTAACGAAATCGCGTTCAACTCCGATCTTTTGATCTTGTTCGTGTTCGTCGTGTCGCCGTTTGCGGACTCCTTTGCCTACCTTTTCGGACGGTATTTGGGCAAGCGTTTCCCTCAAAAAATGGCACCTACGATTAGTCCGAATAAAACGGTCGTGGGCGGTATCGGCGGGCTTATCGGCGGTATGCTGGGTGCAGGGATTATGTATTTTTCGTATAACGCGATCGTTGTGGGCGAGTTTATCAATATGCAAATTTGGTTGCCTACGTATCTTGCCATCGGATTTTTGGCGGCGGCGGCAACGGAGTTTGGGGATCTCGTGGAAAGCTGTATCAAACGCAAAGTGGGCGTGAAAGATATGGGCAAAATTATGCCCGGGCACGGCGGTATTCTCGACCGTATCGACGGTACGCTTTTTGCTTGCCTTGCCGTGTATATCGCGTTTGCGTTTATTCGATTGATAGCGTAGGAATATTATGAAAACTATATCACTTATTGGCTCAACGGGTTCGATCGGCTCGCAGGTTTGTTCGGTCGTGCGCCGTCATAGCGACAAATTTAAATTAGAAAGTCTCGTCGCCAACACTTCGGCGGAGACTTTTTTGCGCCAAGTGCAGGAATTTAAACCCAAATACGCCGTACTCGTAGACGAAACAGCGGGCAAGACGATTGCCAACCAAATTCCCGCGGGCGTAAAATTTTCGTGCGGGGAACAAGCGGCGCTTGACGCGGTTGCTTACGGCGACGTTGCTTTTATTGCGGCAACGGGCTTTGCGGGGCTTAAATATTCGCTCAAAGCAATCGAAGAAAAAAAGCCGATTGCGCTGGCAAATAAGGAAACGCTGGTGTGCGGCGGCGAGCTCGTTATGAGCCAAATTAGGCGAGCAGGTATGGATCTAATGCCCGTGGATAGCGAACATTCCGCGCTTTGGCAGGCGTTGCATTTTAATGCAAACGCACCTTTTCGGCGGTTGATACTGACGGCGAGCGGTGGACCTTTTTACGGCTGGGATAAAGACCGCTTGAAAACGGTTACGGCAAAGGACGCGCTCAAACACCCCACTTGGAGTATGGGAGCGAAGATTACGATTGATAGTGCCACACTGCTTAATAAAGGGTTTGGAGTGATAGAAGCAAGG
>JAZOPU010000044.1:0-12101 GCA_045655705.1 Candidatus Scatosoma sp. | reverse complement strand
TCACAGGCAAGCGCAATGATCATACGCGGTCTTGCGATTGGCGAAGTCAAGTTTTCCGATTTTTGGAAAGTGGTTTGGAAAGAAATACGCGTTTCTTTGCTACTTGGCGTAATCCTTTCGGGGGCGTGTTTTGTAAAGGTACTGCTCGTGGATAAACTGTACGCAGTAGCAAACGGCACGTTGGTTGCGGCGGTCATTTCCCTTTCCATGCTCGCAACGGTAGTACTTGCCAAGCTGATCGGCGCAATGCTACCGCTCCTTGCCAAGAAATGCCGTCTAGATCCCGCCGTCGTCGCGTCGCCGTTTATCACGACCATGGTAGACGTACTGTCTTTGACCATCTACTGCGCCTTTGCCATTACCCTGCTCGGCACTGTATAATACCAAACGGACAGCCACTAAGCTGTCCGTTTGTTTTATTTGAACCGTGCATATTTATCATTAAGCAAGCACTTCTTTAAGTAATTGTTTATTCTTCACGTTAGATTTAATGTCCTCAAGAATTTCTCGCCATTCGCGAACGATACCTTTTTCGTTAAACCATAAAGATCTTTCATAAATCCAAGCTTCATTAGACTCGTCTTCTAATCCGTTGGCATACAAATTGTGCAAATAGGTAATCAAAACGTTCATACTAGGATCAAACTGTATATCTTTTCCATTTTTACTGTAAAAAAGCGGTTTAATTTTTATGGCAAAATTGATAAGCGGATTATATTCCGCCTTTAAACAATTCGGATAAGGAATTGCAGGCGCAGCTTCGCCGTCTATTGCCAAATCCGCAGCCATAAACGTCAATCTAGGAACAGCTATGGTATTGAGTGCCCGCAAATAATCGGCAAAAAACGTACAGGGAAGCTCTTCCCGTCGAGCGCTTCCTTCTCCCGTATAAAAAATCAAATCGGACATTCCACCTTCTTGCGTCCCAATTTCATACATTTCTTTTGCATACCGCAAAGTTCTTTTAAACGTATCCTTGGCGTCTTCGCTAAAAAACCAGTTCACCTTTTCTTCGTCAGCAGGCGGTATAATAATTTCCTTTTCTTTAAAAAGGTTTTTAAAAACATCAAAAAATCCCATAACCATTCCCCTTATTTAAGTAACATAGCACAAGCATCACCGCGTGCAATGATACGCCCATTCGCATCTCGGGTTGTATTATCATTTTTTCTATAATAGCCCACAATCGCCCCATACTTATTACGTATGGTTTTATCCCCATTTGCTTCTTGGTCAATAAATCCAATAATAGCCCCGACAGCATTTCTAATATCCATTCTTTGCATTTGTAAAAACCTCCAAAAAATATTGATACGTATATTATATCCTACTTTTTGTAGGAAGTCAACTAATTTCCTACAAAATGTAGTAAAATATTTTTATGAAAAACAATATTTTTGGACGGAGATTAAAAGAATTGCGAACCGAGAAAGGCTTTTCGCAACGAAAAATGGGGGAAATTTTCAGCGTATGTAATCAAACGGTAAGTTTTTGGGAAAGCGGTAGTCGCGAACCCGATTTAGATACCTTGGTAAAAATTGCGCACTACTTTGAAATTTCCGTTGACGAATTGTTAGACGAAAACGTTCCTTTGTCAAACTAAATAAACTACTCCTACGCGGACGGTGTTTTGTCGCCGTCCGTCGTGTAACGTTTCGCTTTTGCCCGACGGTTGATCACCGTCCATACCGCCTTGTTATTTACGAGCTCGCCTGTTTGCCCGTTTTTGATCCGCATGACTTTTTCCTGCGTACCGTAGGCGTTCGATAATTGACGGTAACGGCGCGCGATCGGCATATACAATCTCGTGACTAAATGCGCAAACAGCGTGCGTGGCTCGCCCATGTACGACAGCTCGTCGTCAAGCTTGTCATAGATCTTTTTCAATGGCTCATACAGCGTTTTTTCAATCCAAAAGAACGGGATAACCACCTTTTCTTTTTTACTTTCGACAATCTGAAAGCCCATCGTCATTTCCGTCACGTCCGCAGCAACTGCACCGTCACGTTGCGCGTCTATGATTTTTCGGTAATACGGACGGTAACGGATCATAGCCGCGTGATTATGCATCTTCTCTTCCCAGCCGTAGAGATCGTTTCTTTGATTGACTTCTTCAGAGTTTGCGCTTACCCCAGCGAGCGTAATTTGATTGCCACGCTCTTTGTCAATCTCGGGCTCGTACGCAACGGCAATTTCATAACCGTTGGCGAGAAGATTTTCCGGGTCTATTCGCCGTCCCAACCGCTCGGAATCGGCGTTTTTGATATGGGAATATATAGATATTTCGTCTACTTCTTCCGGCTTACGCTTTAAATAGTTCAAGTCGTACTTAGGCCGATACCCGATCGTTTTTCTTTTGAAGTCCACACGAACGCCCTGCGTTGAGAAGATGAGCGACGTGGGCGCGTCGTAAACAAAATATAACTGTGCATAGTCTACGAGCGATTCAAACAGCGACACTATGACAATCCCATTATTAAACGACGTGCCGTGCTTTTTCCAATCATATCCGAAAAGAAAATCGTCGTATTCATACCCACAAAAGCTTTTCAAACGGTATCTTATCCCTTCGACGATCCATGGATCCATTTCCGATGAAAATCTATGCATGAACTGTAACCCGTCGATAAAGTCCCGCGTGCCTTCCTTGGTATACAGCACGTGCCGATCGATTGCTTGGCGCATAAACCGTTCCAGCCGATCCCACGGAAAGTAGGGAAATTCAATGCGGCACTGTCTCATATCGTCACGGGCGTCAGCGCGAAATTTAACTTCTTGCTTGAGCACCATGTCCATACCGACGAGCCCTTTCCCAAACCTTGGCGGGGCTTGAATAAAAATCGTTCCCGGATTGTCTTCGAGGAGCTGTCCGTTTTTGTCGTCCTTTTTCTCTAATCGTTTATCTCCCGTCTTACGCCGCCATTTGTTGACAATCTTCAATCCAACGTATAATTCAATAAACCACGGCAGGAAGTTAATCATCACCGATAGATCCAAGACAAGCTTGACAATTTGCGAATAGAAATTCGGCTTATAAACGGGATCCGTAATCGCAGGCCCAAGATAGAAGATATATGCCAATAGCTCAAAGAGAATCGCGAACGCGTTGAAGTTGTACGCCCATATCAATATAAGCACCACTATCAACCGCTTTTTCTTTTTCAGCCAAGCCCAATAGTCTTTGATAAAGCGCGCTAAAGGATAAAAAATCCTGTCTTCTAAGCATAACCACGCCCGCAGGGGCTTTGTCGGTGGCCGTTCTTGCTTGTCTTCTACCCAGCGTTTGGGCTTTCCCAGCATTAAGATCTTGAGCGCAAAAAGCACGGCAATCAACATAACGATAAGTAAAATGAAATACGTCCAAGGCGTTGCCTTGACAATCTTGCCTACAAGCCATTCCAAAAAAACCGTAAAATTCGACCAAGAGCCAAGCGCTTCCCAAAACTCAAGAAGCAACGATTTAAACGTTTCCCATTCCAGTGGCAAAAGCTGTGGCATTTCCAACGGTATTTGCGTTACCGTCGGCTGTACGCCACCGTAAATATCCGCCATAGAAAAGGTATAGTAGACGACGGACAATCCAAAGTCTTTGAGCGATTGCCACAATCGAATTGCGGAAATTTGAAAGCGGAAAACGGAAAATAACAGCGAAGCAACGATCAAGCAGGCGCCGATCACTGCATACGTCTTGTTTTTCTTTCTTCCGCCTTCCATTTCCATCACTCACCTTAAAAAATATTTCCGCACGTCTTAAACACGTACAGCGCGCCGACAAAGAGAATGCAAATTCCTATCCAACGCAAAATTCTCAATAAACACATGCTTAATCCCTCTTTTTAAACAGCCAGCGCAAGAACCAAATCACCCCGGCAACAAGCGCGATGACAAGTATGGCAGGAATTGCGATTGAAAGAATTTTCTCCACCGTTGACATACCCGAATTTTCTTTGAAATTCTCCCACCAATTCGCGATATCATTCGCTACGTCTTGAAGTTTATTGACAGCCGCGCCATCTTTATCGTTGAGATCTGTCGAACCGCTACCTGATACAACGGCGTTGGCGCTTGTTCCGTCAAGGTAGAAAAAGTTTGAATAATAGATTGCGTTTTCGTCGTTGTCAATCTCACAGAACGCCATACCGACCTTACCTACAAGACTATAAAACATTTCTCCACTTTTCCGAAATCCGTCGAAAAATTTGTATACTTTCGTTCCGCGTACTTCTTCAAACTCGTGAAAAGTAACCGCGCCGTCCATTACGTAATTTTTAAAATGGAAATTCAAATCGCTTACTTTTTCTTGAAAGATTGCAACGGAGAAAAATCCGTATAATTCGTCGCGACGCACGTCGTTGGAGAATTGAAACCACGTATTGCCTCCGGTATTCAAATATAGAATCGACCAATCCTTTCCGTAGCCTTCGCACCACTCTGCATAACACGTCAGGGGAACTTGCAACTCGCCTTCGATATCACCGTTATAATTCTTTTTCTTGATCGCCATGTACGAATACGTAGTGTCAACCGTGTACGTTCCAATGCCGTCGTAGCTGACTGTGATTGTGTCTACGGTTGACTTATTGTTTATAATTGCCATGGACGACCGCCCAAGAATGGCGGCAAGATCCGCACTCGTCAATGCGTAGATATCTTCGTAATCTTTAACAAGAATCTCCCCGTTATACGTCGCTTTCACCACGAACGGCGTCGCTTTGAACTGCTCCATGTAGTTGATCCTGATCAGCCATTTGTCCGTGTATACGACGTTGATCACGTATACGTCCCCGCTGTACGTGTCCGCGTTTAATACAACCGTTGCTTCGTGGTAATCGTATTTATTGTTGATTTTTACACCAGCCGAAGGGCTTGTCAGCTTGTCCACGCGATAGCCGTCCTTATCTCCACCGCGCGCTTCCACAAACGTTTCCGCGTCGTAGGTCGTGGTGGAATGACTTGCCTGCACGAACGTGAAGTTGTCCGTCAAATTGTCATGCACCACGAACAGGGAATGCAAATCATACAGCACGGTGAGCGTACACGTTTCCGTTTCTTTATCCGACGTCATCATAACGCCCTTTGGCGTGGCGTACACCGCGCCGTATGCGTCTTCAAACTCGTCAATCGGCGCGTATACTTCCGCGCGGTGATCCTTCATAAAGTTCGCATACGTATTATACCGTTTAAGGGTAGAGAGAAGCGTCGGCTCGCTCGTGGATTGCCCCATAATCGGCGTAAGCGTTCTACCGTCCCCGGACACTTTAAAATCCGTATAATATTTATAAACAAACGCATAAGGCACGTCAGGTATAATCTCTATCATTGCCGATATGCGAAGCCCAAACAAATCCGATTGATATTTTTCGGGGATTGTAACCGTCAATTCCTCGTCGCCAATATCCACAGCAATGAGCATGTCCGAATCGCCTGTCACTTCAAAGTCGTCTGCGGAAAGCTCGAATATCCAATTGTTGGAATTAAGTAGATCTTCTTCTATATCCGCATAGTTGTATTTGAGAGTTACGCGCCCGTCTTTTACTTCCACGTCCGCCGTGTAGTAGTTGATCTGCAATGGATCGGTTAAATCGTTGCTTTCGATGACAATCGAAAAATCCTTGTATAGGAATTCGCTATATAGCACGGTTGCGTAGGCTTTGCCTTCGTCCTTGTCGTATACGTATTCATAGTCAAGAGCTTGTCGCAAAATCTCGTCGCCCATATCGTAGATCAATCCACTGCTTGCGTCATACGTTTGGCGTGTAGACACGACGTTGAAATGCGATATATCATTGATCCCCGACAAGTTATACATAGCTTGAATTGCCGAATATTTATTGTAAATATTGATAAGCGCAATATCGTACGTATGCGACTTTGTCTCAAAATTCCCACTCGTGGAAGACGTCGTGTAGATGACTTCCAGCGGTCTTGTTTCCGAAGATGAAATTCTGCCGAAAGTTTGTAAAGCATTCCTTTCCGTCGTCGTCAACGTGGGGTTATTCGTGAAGATATTCTCGCTCATTTCACGGGGCGTGGTTTTTACGATATTCGTTCGATAAACAGGCTTTATTTCATAATCTTGCCACATTGTCAAGACTTGGTTTGTGTTCTCCAAGTAGACGTAGTTCACGTCAAACGAAAACTCCAATACTTCCGCCATAAAATATACGGGCGCGGCCCCTGTGTGGGAGAGTCCTGCGATAAACGGCAATTCGCTTATTCCTTCTCGCACAGAAAAAGAAGGTGATTTAACGTTGTATATATAACCGCCGCCATAACCGGTTACTCTCGATATATCATTATTAACCTTACTTTTGATTGCGGAATTGTAAATCTTACTCATTGCATTCGATGTCCAAGTGCTAACAGACTTCGGGCTTCCAAAATAACGATACCCTGTACTCATCGACACCAACGAGTCTAAATTCATTGCACAGTCATCGGGATCTTGATAGAACGTTCCCGTGCTCAACGCATAATATTTCCCCGTGACGGAATAATGATCACCGTAAACACCACTGCCTAAAAAGCTATCCTTTATATTCACGTCTATGCTTGCATTATCACTACTTGATAATAGAGTAATAATCGAAGATGGTATATATACGTCTGCTGTTATTTGTGGCGTAATGGTTGTATAGCTGTTAAACTCCATATTCGAAACAATCTCAAATGCGCCGGTATTCGTTAAATCCTTGCCCGCGTATTTATCGTAGAGCACTGCCAACGAACGCGCACCGTCTGAAGTCAATCCGCCTTGCTCGCGATACCCGTCACGCGCAGCAATCTCAATTGCCGAAATAACCGTGTGTTCGTCACTTACCGCCGACGTACTCGCGCACGTTGCCGTGATCCTGCCTTTTTCGTAAACGTTCAAAAACATATCGACGTATAGCGAAGCCATGCCGTCGCTTGACCACGTGATCGCACTCTTTGGGAACGCTACGCTTTGCGACGTACTTTCCGTTTCCGTCAGCGTTGTATTTTCGTGCCCGCGTTGAATATACGCACTCGAAGAGTTGCTTGAAAGCGTGATCGTGATCTCACTTCCGCTCAAAAGCGCGCTTTCGGATACGATTAAATTAAAGCGTATGGGATATCTTCCGCCCGTTGCCGTGGCGGAAATGACGGGATCGTCACGAAAATAAAACGTGCCGTCGTATGCACTTGCTTTCTTGCTTTTTGGTAAACAGCAAATCACCAGTACGAGCGCAAGCAAAACTGCAATAATTACGGAAAATATCGTTTTTTTATGTACTGCACACCGTTTCATATTTTTGCTCCTTAATAGTTTTTCGTCCAGCAATTCGGCGTTGTGATCGTTTCCGAATACAATTTATAGGACGTGATCCCTGTCGTCGTTACAAGCACGTCAGCCGTTACCGTTATTGAATCCCCGAACGAATCCAACACAAGCTTTTCGCATTCGCTGACAAGTACGTCGTATCGATACGCTCCGCGCGCGTCAGGCTTTTCCGATTTTTCAAACACGAGCTTGATGAGCCCGTAATCGTTCACGTTCACTTCCACAAGCAATACTTCGTCCGTGGAATATAAATAGCCTTCTTCTATGACAACGCTGTCCACGTTATCTTTGAAAGAAAAGCTCCCTTCGAGTATCTTCCCCGCGGGCAATTCTTCCGTTTTTTCTTCCTTGGTGAGCGCGATCGCCACCACGGGAATCATTACTATCAAGAACACAGCAACAAGTGCAATCGCAAGCATTGCTATGATTTTTTTCTTATTCATACGTTGTCTCCTAATTTATCCATACAGGGGGCAATTCATTTTCGCCAAGCTCCCAATATTCAAGCGTTGCTTTGCGCTCGCCGATGAGATACATTCTATCCCCCACGCGGGCAAAAATCTTGACTGTCAACTGCTTTTCCCCGCTTCCCATTACGCCAGGCGTTAACGTCGCCGATTTTAAGCGATACGTTTCATATCGCGAATCCGCCGTGTATACGCTTTGGTGTTCATGTGCAAGTGTAGTGCTTCCGTATTCCTCCACGTTCACCGTGAAGCTGTCAGCTCCGCAACCTGCTTCAAATTTAATCGTTCCGCTTTCCAGCGCCAAGCTTCCGCCCGTGCCGTTGAACTTTAAGGAAATGTTTTTTACGCCCAGCTCTTCGGGCGTTTTCGCTGCTTCAAGCAAAACGACTTCTTCCGTCAAAGGCTTTTTCAATTCTTCGTCTGCTTGCTTTTTTTGGATCGCTTTCATGATCGCAGGCGCGATAAATAGTCCGCACGTACAAATCGACGCGACCGTCAATATGATTGCTATGATTTTTTTCATTTCACCGCTCCTTATTTGTGAGATTGCGCAAACGGTGGAGACGCCACCGTTTGCGTTCTCGCCTTCTTATTTGCTATACGAAACTTTATAAAGATCGGTATAGTTGCGGATATCCGAAGAAGAAATATCCGTGTCGTTTGTGTGCGTAAATACGATTCGCACGTATTCCGCGTCTTCAGGCTTTTCCGCGTCCGTTTCCACCTTGTAGTCAAGCGCAAGCGTTGAGCCTTTCGATAAGAATGCCTTATCTTCGTCGTAGTAGTAAATCGTGTACGAAACGGATCCGTCCTCTTCGTCCACGTCCACCGCCAACTCATTGACCGACACAAAGTCTTTGGTTCTCCAAGCTGTACCGCCTGACTTATCGCGTCCGGTTTCTTCGTCCAAAAGCCCGACTTCATACCCGAACGTAGACGAGATCTCTCTCGTCTTGTCGCTGTTCACCTGCTTGATCAACGCCGCGCCACCCAAGACGACACCCAGCACTGACATTGCCGCGACGGCGATTGCTGCCGCCTTTTTGCCTGTTTCTTTCTTTGCCATTTTTGCAATAGCCTCCTTTATTTTTTTACGTGTTGCCACGTTTTTTGACTATTCACGACGAGAAAGCGTTTTCAGCTCTTCTTGTTTTTCTAGCAATGCACACGACAGTTCCCTGTTTTCCGTTTCCAGCCTGTCCGCGCGTACCGTTTCCGTGATTGCTATTATCACTAACGCTATCATAGCCACAAGCACCATCAGCTCGCCTATTCCCACTTTCGCTCCTTTGCGGAACGCTTAACGGTATTTCTTCTCTATCTCCGCCCAATACTTCGCTTCCGCTTTCTTTCGTTTCTTTTCTTCTTTTATCTTCTCGCGCTCCGCACGAATTTTTGCTCTGTCAAAAATATCGTAGCCCCATATCGGATCGAATATCTCAATAATTGCAAACCTGATAACCTTGTATAAGATATATACTACGCTACCTATAAGCCCAATCCAACCTGCAAGCCATACACCGATATTATCAATGCTCGACACGTATAACCATACGCGCCACAATATACTGATTATTTTATCCATTTTATTCACTCACTTGTTTCTTGATTTTTTCGCGGGTATTAAACCCATTCACCATACTCGATATGCACGCTTTCCTTCTTCCCGATCAGCGCGCCTTCGACCGCTTTTTGCACTTCTTTGGCTTCCGCTTCCGTCTTGAAAATTCGACTGCTCGGAAACCGCATTCCGCTCTCGAATAAAATATATACCTTCCAACCTTTCATTTTCGCCCCTTTATCCTATACGGACTTGGCAAAGGCTCTCCTGCCCACGCCGTTTCTAAAACGACGTCATTGTATTCCACTTCGATATAAACGCGAAACGTCGTATTGCTTCCCCTGTTTGGGTAAAGTTCAGATACTTCCACGCGCCGAACGTTTGGATCTTGTTCAAGCTCTCGGTAATACGCCGTCGCCACCAAGCATTCGTTTTTTGTACCCATTACACGTATTTTCATTCGCTCACCTCTACGTAGCACCAACTTTGGGGCAACCTTTTGATTTTATACAAATTTCTTAATTCCTTGCAACCTTTTAATGAACAATCGCCGTCATTATATTCGCAATAGTCAACCGTTTCAAGCCCTTGATAATGCCCACAACAGACTACTTGTGCCCCACAAACATTGTCATATTTTACAGGTTTGTAAAACTCGCTCAATTCTTTCGGCTTGTCGTACCGCTTTTCGTTTTCGATAATGTTTGCGTAAAGGAAGTCTTGCCTTCCTGCGTACTTATTCAAAAATCCCCAATCAACGCACCCTCTCTTTATAAGGTCTTTCGGATCGTTGCAAACTATATCAAACAAATAAACCTTGATATTTTCGACGATATAAAACTCGCCCGTAACCTTACCGCAACCGCCTTTATTCTTCGTTTCGTAGCCGTAATGCTTACCTAACGGCAATGGCTTTTTTCTCCATTCAATCGTTTTTATGCCGTCAAGGATATTATCCAAATGTTCTTTGTTTACGCTTGTTAAGATTTCTTTCATTCGCTCACCCCCATAAAGTTCGTAGGTTTGAGTTTTGAAATATCTACTATCGGCTTGTGATACTCTTTCGCTTGGCGTTCGCTTTCCTGCTCGGCTTTGCGCTTTTTCTCTTCCTGCTCTTTCAAGTACTCGTCGCAGGTGGCAAGCAACAAGTCGCCCGTTTCCTTGCTCATTAGTCCAAACATAACCCGCAACAGCGTCTTTTGCTTCAAGTCTTTGATAAATAACGGCAATTCCGCTTTGTCTACTTGATCAAGGGTATCAATAATCGCTTGCTTTTTGTTTTGCTCACTCATACTCACCACCCCCGCACTTCTTCTTTGTGCGTAAGCATATACTTCTCGATCTGATCTTTGGTTACTTCAAAAACTACACCGTCTGTACGCTTCAAATAGTATCTCACCGTAGAGTGATCGCTTTGCATTTTTTCCATATCAGAGCAACCAGGGAATAAGATTGCATATATCCCCATACCGTTTTTGAACGGGTAATAATACTCTTTCATAAACGTATACGCGCTTCTTGGCGTGCTCCAATTTTGAAAATCCGATAAAAACTCGCGTATCTTTGCACGGTTTGACAAATCCACTCTCGGCGTTTGGGAAACGCTTTTCTCCGCGTCCGCTTCGATCGTTTCCATTTCCGCGTGCATATCTTCCTGCGCTTCGTCCGTTTCGTCGTATTCGTTTACCTTCTCCGTGCGAAGCTTATGCATTAGCTTGTAGTCTTCAACACTCATTTTTCCGTCAAATACATACGGGTCAAACTCGTCCGCGTCGCCTTCATAGAAAGGCAACCCTGCCGCGTGCGCCGCTTGACGGGCTTTTTCTATGTAATCCTCGCTCATCGGCACAATCTTATCGCTCTGATTGCCCGCGTCAATCTCTTCACCGTTCTCGGATTTTCCCGACGTCGGGAAAATTTCACTCTCGTCTTCGTTGTCTTCGGGGAAAATCGACTGTTGCCCAGGCAATACGTCGGGCTTACTCGCAGGCAATGCCTTGGGCGTTTTCTTGCTCTCCACATACGCCTTCGCATACGTGAGCAAATCAAAATCTTCCTTTTGCTTGTCGTACCAAAACGCGTCCTTTACTATGTACTTCTTGATTGTTCGCATATCGTCAACCGTCATATTCGGTGTGAATAAATGCCTGTTATACGTTGGAACGCTCGCAAGCTCCGTCAACTGACTTGAACTAAATTCGCTATACTTCTCGTCGATGAAATGCACTTCGTTTTCGCTATTCGACGTTACGAACTTTGCTATCTGCATAAGTGCATACGTTTTCGTTCCCGAAAATTTAAACGTGTCCTTGCAAAAATCTTCAAACGAGTGTACGAGATACGCAAAACCTGTCTTTTGGTTGATAACGCTTTGCCACGTCTTCCCTGCTTTCAGCTCCGCCAACTGCAAACCCAACTTGCACTGTTCCAACGCCATTTTGTCGTTGGTATTTTTAATCCGCATACAATCTTCTTTGAACGCGACAATATCGTCCTGCGTTAGATTGTAACCTTTGCCGAATTTCAAATCTTCGAAATCCTTCCTGCCCGTAAAATCCAATAATTCACTCATAATCCAAAATTCACTCCTTTGTTTGATTTTTTCTCTCTCGCTACACCGTCCGCTGGATTAGACGGACGGCTTAACGAGTGAATACCCAAGCACGGCTCGCGCGCCGTTTTCGGGCATATATCACGCGAATACCGCGTTGATTTCACCTATGATGTACGTCAATGCCATTTTCCAAGGCTCAATCATTGCCTGCTCCCT
>JAZOPU010000043.1:0-1492 GCA_045655705.1 Candidatus Scatosoma sp. | reverse complement strand
CGCGTTTATGCTTGCACTCTCGCCATACACGAGCGGAGAAGAAAAATCTTCCGCTTGCGTGTTGCCGTTTTTATAAATTTTATTATCCGCCAGCGCGTAGAAATTGCCGTTGTGGTCAACGGAGATTTTTTGCGTGTTTAGAGGCAGGCTGTCTAATACCTGCGTACCGCTTTTATCGGGATCTATAAATTCGCTTTCGGTAAAACGGTAGAGATAGGTGGCGTGGGCGGTGTAGAGATTGCCGTAAACGTCCGCGGTCAGAAAATCAAGGTCGTTGAAATATTTTTTCGTTTCTTGCTGTTGCCAAACCCCGTTGTCGTCTTGGGAAAGGGCGTAGAAATAACAGTTTTGCGTCAAGAGATAGTGTTTGTCGAATACGCTTGCAACGCCTGTAATATTGCCTTGGAAATTATTGAAAACCGCTTGCTTTTCGCCGTTTTGATTATATATACAAGCTTTCGTTTGGTCGGCGATTAAAAATGTTTCCGTTCCGCAAGAGATATATTCGGGAGCAAATTGGACGGGGAGATTATAGGCAATTTCTCCGTTTTTTGCTGAAAATACACTCACGCGCATATTCCCGCTGTCCGCGACAAAAAGTTTATCCCCGCTTACGCAAATATCCCGTGCGCCGTTTAAGCGGTGGGGGGAGTTTGAGCTTGCGGAAATTTCAAAATCCGTGAACGCACTTTGCTCCGCGACGTATTTGGTAACCGTGTTGCCGTTTGCAACGTAGAAACCGCCGTGGAATGCGGTCAGCGCACCGTAGCCGCCTTGCGCTTTGCATTGCAAGGTGTTGTCGTCCACGCGGGGAAGAGAATACGCGTAAAATTCTTTGGTGTTGGTGGTAAAGCCCAGCGTTCCGCTCGATACGCTCATAGCTACGATATCGAAATTGAACGAGGCAATTTCTAAATCTGTAAAATTGAGAATTTCCGTCGTTTCAGGATTGAATTTGTATAAGTCGGTCGTTAGGCTTTTGTTGGTGAAATACAGCTCGTCGTTCCAATATGCAAGTACAGGCACGCCCCCCAAGCCGTACTCGCCGGGAATGATTTGCGTTTCCTGCGTTTTGTCGGGCATATCGTTTACTAAAATTGTTTTCCAAAGCTGGGTGTTTCCGCTTTTCACGTCCGTGAAGTATAAAACGTCGTCGTGAATGAGAAAGGTGGAGCAAGAAAAATTTGTTTCTATTGCCGTACTTGACGAAAGCTCGTCAAGCGTTTGGTAGGGCAATAAATATAAATTGCGCTGATCAAGATAGTATAAATTTTCTTCTTCGTCAAACTGTAATTTGGTAACTGCGTTTGCCGAAGAATGCGTAAACGTTTGGTAGTTTTCCTGTTTTTTGTCGTATAAATAAATCTTGTTGCCGTCGGCAATCGCCGTGTAACGCTCGGAAACGGCTATGTCCGCGGGCGCAGTTAAAGGCAGATATTCTTCGTAGGACACGGGCGAAAACAGTTTGTCCGCGTTTTCGCTTTCGGCGTTT
>JAZOPU010000042.1:0-12657 GCA_045655705.1 Candidatus Scatosoma sp. | reverse complement strand
CATTTTTTTATTTATTCATGACATAGTTATCCACAATGAAAAAATCATTTTGTTTATAACTTGTATTGACAAATACAATGAAATCTGCTCTCACGCATGAATAGGGCGTTTGCGGGTGAGTGCAAATTATAACCAAAAATTTTAGTCAACCAAAATTCTATACACTTATAAACTATTTGTTGACAACTTGTCTATAAATGGTATGATAAGTATAGTAGTACAAACACACAGAAAGCGAGGTGAAACAATGGAGCGCAAAACAATTTTCGACCTCTACAACGAAACACACTCAAATATAGAGGGAGAAAAAAAGCACGCGGAAACGGTAAACGCAAACGAGGATAACGCAGAAACCGTACCCGCCGAGGAAAACAACGAAAGCGAGGAAACGCTGACCGAAAGCAAAAAGGAAAGCAAACCCGCCGAGGAAAAGAAAGAGGAACAGGAAACCGCCGACGAAAACGGCGACAAAAAAGAAAGCGAGGAAAAATAAAAAATGGCATACGAACAGATTTACCCTTTAATCAATGCGGGCGTGAAAGAGGCTCTCGGCGCACAGGCTATCTCCGTTAAAGATACCTCTAGTCTTGCCGAGGTCGGCGGTCAGATTTTGACCGACGAAACGGGGCTTGCTATGAACGCCTTTGTTTACGGTCTTGCGGGCGCTATGATGTCAACCCGTATCAAAAACAAGGCTTACTCGCCGTTAGCACGCGTTAGCGCATATCGCGACGCGGACGCTTTCGGGCTTTACAAGCGTAAAATTCAAACCTCGAATATTCTTGACGCGAAAGAGAATACCTCTTATAAAGCGCAGAATTGGAGCGAGTACAACGGCGACCTCACGCCGAATTGGATTGACCGCCTTTTCGGACAGATTGCGGGTTTTGAAACACAGCCGACTATTGTTTCCCGCAAGAAATTACAGAGATGTTTCGCTAATCCCGCAGAAATGGCGAGTTTTATCGATATGCTCGACACCTCGCGCATGAACGATATTGCTTGTCAGATGGAAACAAGCGAAATTCTCGCGCGCGCTACCGCTATGGCATCATGTTTCGCGTCTACAAACACGGCTATTGACCTCGGGGCAATTTACAACACCGCAACAGGCAAAGCCACCGCGCCCGATAGTTGGTTATACGACGCAGACCTTGACCGTTTCATGCTTGTAGAAATGAAACGAATTCTCGAGCGTATGAAACCTATGAATAGGGTTTATAACAACGCGGGTTGTGACCGTTTCACGCGCGACGACGAATTGATCGTTGATATTCATACTGATTTCATGGCGTCGCTCGAGGGATATTTACAGAACACGCTTATTTCGCCTTTCCTCACCGCTCCGACCTCTAACAAGGTTACGCGGTGGCAGGCGCTCGGCACTACTTACGCGGGCGGTGACGTTCACAAGTTGAACGTAAAGAACGCGGGTTTTGACATTGACCCGAGTTTCTCCAATGAAACCGACGAACTCGAAATCGACGGTGTAGTTGCTTTCGCGCATGATGTGGAGAAGTACGCGCTCACTATTGAGGATATGCGTACTGTATCCGCGCCGAACACCTTACAGGAAATGGTAACGACCGTCACAAAGTACGATGTACAGTATGCAATTGACCCGTCCGAACAGGGTGTAGTATTCTTTGTCGGTACGCATAACGCTCTGTAAAAGGCTCTCGCCACCTTTCCACAATTCCCCGCTTGCGGTTTTCGTGGGCGGGGATTTTTCAAAAAGAAAAGAGGTATAAAAATGATGACAGACAGTAATATACTTTCCCTCTACTCAAAAAGCGAGCGTTATTTTCTCGACTTGTTAGCGGGACAAGTAAAGGGGAGAAAGTTAAACGTGTGGGATTTTTTCGCGGTACACTTCCACACCTTTTCCGAAATCGCGCAAACAATTTTTGCTTACGAGGGTTTACCGTATATTCTCGCAAAGGAAATTGAAAAGCGCCTTTATTTTTTCGGAGTGTGCGGAATAGTAAAAGACGATAACGGGGAAATGATCGCGGTAAACGCAAACGGAAACGGTCAAAACAAATACGGGTTTCCCACACACTTTACTTTCTCATACCGCAACGGAGCGCCCGACAAAGAATTTTATTCTCGCGATATAGGCGTAAACGGAGTTTACGCGCGCAACTCTTACGACCTTTTCCCTACCGCTTTAGAGGTCGAACAGATAGCGCTAAACCTCGCGCATGACGATATGTCTATTATGTGTGAAAGCGTAAACGGGCGTTTTATGGACATACTTTTAACGCACAATAACGCGGACGCAGAAAGCGCTAACAAGTTTTACAATGACTTGTATATCGGTAAAATGTCGCACCTTACTGACAAGGCAGAAGACATTGAAATAAACCGCGCAAGCCGTACCGTTTCCCGTATGAGAGATTTACTTGACGCGAGGGAGTATCACTTACAACAGGCTTACGAGCGTTTTGGAATTCGTAAAGTGATACAGAAAAAAGAACGCATGATAACGGACGAGGTAAACGAAAGCGACGAACTTTTACAATTTAACATTAAAGACCAACTCGACCAACGCGTAAAGATGTGCGCGGAAATCAAAGATGTTTTCGGTGTTGAGTGTCGCGTAATTTGTCGCCTTGACCTTGACGGCGACGGAGTAAAAGAAAACGAAAGAGAGGTGGAGTAAATGAAAAGATTAAAAGATTTTTTCAATGCGAAAGATACCGAGGGCGTAACGTATAACGGTTTCCTTTCAAATTTTACTTTCCCCGTTCTCCCCGTGATAAACGCCGTTACGCTTTCCATACTTGACGATTTTATCTATAACACGATTTCAGAAAAAAATGTGTTAGCAAGGTGGCGGGCGTATCTCGACGATAACGGACGCATTAACCCCGAGTTTTACGCGGTCGCAAGTTCCACCTTTACACCGTACTTGTTACACTCGGAACACAAATACGATTTAACCCTAACCGACTTTCGCTCACTCACCGCAAACGAGGTTGAAACCATGTTATACGGCGCGGAAAGCGAAACGAGCGACTACGGGCAAATTCGTATTGTGTTGCAACGCGGAAACGATAGCACACAGGCGGGAGCGCGTACCGATAGCACGACCGTTTCAAGTGAAACCGACACCACAACGGATAGTGTAAACCCGTTCGACGCTAACGCGTTTCAACCACAAAAGAAAACGGATTTTGATAAAGGTGATGAAACAACGGAAAGCACAACGGGAGCGCAGACGGTAACGAATACCTACGGCGACCAAACCAACACCACAAGCGCAAGACAGGACACGAAAGCGAAAGCAACGCACACAGATACAAAGACAACCTCACGCGTTGTGATAATGTCACCCGAAAAGTATTTCGAGGTACAAAAAGAACTCGCCGACATAGGCGCGTATAGTTTAATAGAACACGCGGTAAATAAGTGTTTTTGTTTGCATACGTTTTAAATTTTAGTCAACCAAAAAGAAAGAGAGGTATAGAAAATGGAAGATATAATAAATTTAATTGTGAATAACGGAGTAGGGGTTGCTTGCCTTGTTTACTTTATGTTTCGCGATTATAAGTTTTGTGAGAAAATCAACAACACGCTTGCGACGGTCGAAAGTTATATCGCGCTACGGGAAAAAAAGTTGAAAGGGGAAGACGATAAAAATGATTAACTTTTATGATGTGTCAGTTTGGCAGAAACCCGAAACCGTCGCAAACCTCGCAAAAATGAACGGTGACAAAATCCTTGCTGTGAAAGCGTCCGAGGGTGCAACGCTCAAAGACAAAAACGCGGTAAAGCACATAAACGCGACAAAGGATTTTGTCGAGTGTTATATACTTTATCATTTCATGCGGTGTGATAAAAACGCGAACGATATTTCGGTCGAGGTAAACAATTTTATTTCCGCGTGTGAGAAAATAAAAAATGAAACGGGCGTGAATAAATTTGTGCTTGCATTGGATTTCGAGCGTTGCGACAATATTCATAAATATTCCGACTACGCAAACAAAGCGCACCGTGACGCGCTCACACAGGCAATAAACCTTTTACAAAATAAGTACGGTGTCGCGCCGTATGTATACGCTTGCGAGAGTGAGTACAAGGGGCTTTTACGGCATGGTGTTTCTATCTCGTGGGCGTGGGTTGCGCGTTACGGTGGTACAAACCCGCCCGCCCGTTGCGGTATATGGCAATACACCAACACAGGCGGGAGAATTGACAGAAATCATTATCTTGGCGAGAGTGTCGCGCAATTAAAAACGAAAGAGGTGGTTATATAATGGACGTGATTATCTATTCAACAAATTCTCCGCGCAATATGGTAAATAAAGCGCTTACGGAGTTATCGCACGTTACGGGATATTTACGCGAGGAAAGCACAGTAAAAAATCCCGAAATAACTTTCGCGCTCGCGGACGCGAATAACCTTGACGCGGGGAATTATATTTATATTCCCGAATTCCACAGATACTATTATCGCGGGGAAATGGTTAGAGATAACAAGGTTGTGCGTGTAAAATTTAAAGAAGATGTTCTCATGAGTTGGAAAGACCAAATAAAATTAAATACCGCAACCGTTACTCGCAACGAAAATCTTGCAAACGGTTATATTCTCGACCCGTCCTATAAATCGTTAGCGTATGAGGAAATCGTTACAAAACAATTCCCGAACGCCTTAACACAGGATAGCATAGTTTTGCTAACCGTCGGATAAGAAAGAGAGGTATAAAAATGGCTGGGTTTATAACAAAAATCGGAAATTTACCTATATATGATTTTGGTTTTCTAATCGGCAACCCTTCTTCCGCGTCGCCTATAAATTACGATAGTTACGGCTTTACTTGGACATACCCAAATATGTTCGGTGACACCGCAGAGGACGCCTTGCGTATGTTCAAAGGCTTTTGTGTTCAATTATCGTGTAATCAAGGTGAAACGATATTATCTTTACCTCTTAAAAGCGACACGCAAGGCACAACATTAGATTTTTTCGTTGATGTCGTTGGTCAGTATTTCGGTACAACATCTACTGTGCCTAATGCCGTTACGGGAGTAGGCGCGATAGAGGCGGGATATGTTCAAAACTCTGCGAATTGGTATAACAACCAACACACAAATTTATGCGGAATTCCTGTCTACAATAATAACAACAAAGACATACTAACAGGCATAATGGTCACGGGTCTTATTTTATCCCAAACAGGCGAACTCGCGGGAACTGAAACGAATTGGGTTACGATATCTATAAATTATTTCCGCGCTCGCGGTTTTGAATTTGTCATAGAAAGCACAAGTGAAGAATTCGGTCCTGCGTCACAACCGGCGGGATATACAAACCCGCCTTTCGATCATTCGAGCGACGTTATCGGAATACCCGACAAGCCCACTATAAGCGTTACAACGGCGGGATTTTATCACGCTTACAAAGTAACACAGGGGCTTTTACAGAATTTCGGTGCTAAACTGTTTCCGTCAATTGGTAACATTGTGGGCGGTATAACAGGAATAAACGACACAAAAGACGTGCTAGAGGTTTTAACAAATTTTTTAATCTCGCCCGCGCTCTTTACTTCCACACAGATAGCGGGTCAAAACATATCCGTTATTGATATGATATTAAACGGGAAAGCAATTGATTATGTCGTGGACTGTCACGTTATACCCGTTTCGCCTAGCGTCGGTGGTAGTCAAAATATAAAATGCGGTGCGCGTGAGATTGATATTTCCGCGCCCGTGATAACAGAGGATTATATAGACTTTGAGTGCGGGTCTATTTCTATCCCCGAGAATTTCCAAAACTATCTCGACTACACAGGAACTAGGGCTAAACTGTTTTTAGTTGGTGTGGGGTTTGTGGATATAAAGCCCGAGTTTTGGAACGGCGGAACACTCTCTGTGAAATATCGTTTTAATATTTTAGACGGGTCTTTCATGTGTTATGTATCTAGCACTAGCGGAAAATCTAATTTGTCGAATACAGTAATCGGTCAATACGGCGGGTGTATGTGTCTACACATACCCGTTACGGGTGTGTCGTATGCTAGTATGATTTCGGGGTTGGTCACAGGGTCAATGTCACTCGCGGGAAACCTCGCAAGCGGTAACGCGGCGGGAGCGGTCGGGAGCGCGCTTACTGTCGCAAACTCTAAACCGTCGCTCGCGCAGAGTAACAACTATAACTCGTCGACCGCTTTTCTCGGTGTGCGTCGCCCTTATTTGCAAATAGAAAGACAAGTTCCATCTTTCTCTACGCGCTATAATATCGAGCAAGGTTTACCGTTAAATGTGGCTATGTCGCTTGGTGCGCTCACGGGATTTACTATCATTGAAAACCCTCAATTAAATCTCACTTGTGATGATGACGAACGCGAGGAAATTTACAAACTTTTACAAAGCGGTGTAATTTTTTAGACAACCAAAAAGACCCCGCCGAAAGTGGCGGGGTTTTTCTTTTACCGAAACGGGTTGTAACGCTTTAAAGAATTATTAAACTCTGTACCGCATAAATTTGTTGAATAACAAAATTTACCTTTGTTGTATAACTCCCAAATTTTTTTATGTCGCTTTTTCGCGGGGTGTATATAGTAGTTCTTTTTCTGTATAATATCCTCTGTAATGCGGTCGGTGAAAATGTCAAACGTGGGATAATATTCTATATCCTCGTAATCGAAAGGGTAAACATAAATATATTTATCATCATTATGCAAGAACTCTATACACTTCCACGCGTTACAAACATCATTTATCATAAAGAACGTGTAAAGGATTTCGACTTGTTTTAGGTCTACAAACAAGTGAGGATATTCGCGCGCGCTCCACTCTCCCGAGTTTATATCTTTCCCCGCCTTGCCAAAAAATATACCGCTTTCCTCTTTTTTACTCTCTGCCCACTCGAAAGCAAATTTTATTTTTTCGCCGTTCTCTTGTAAAAGTTCCGCGACGTTTATTGTGTTTGGTTTCAACTTGAAAATGTTTATACCAAACTCCGCGAGATATGGACAATCTCG
Organism: Candidatus Scatosoma sp.; assembly: GCA_045655705.1. Taxonomy (GTDB): domain Bacteria; phylum Bacillota; class Clostridia; order Christensenellales; family Borkfalkiaceae; genus Scatosoma. The sequence goes on along the minus strand of JAZOPU010000042.1, from coordinate 5,668 downwards.
ACCAATGACGTTACCGAGCAAAAACACCTTTACAACATCTTTCGATTTTTTTCTAAAAATCGTACTTAACAAGTGGTTGAATTCTACCCACTCATTTTTTAAATAAGGTTTATCTGTTATAAATTCCTCGAATATCGCGTTGTAAATGTAATCGTAGTGGTGAGATTTATAACTTTCCTGTGTTTCAATAGCAAACGCTTTCCCGCACCTTTCCCCGCGTTGTATCTTGCCTTTGTCCGAGTAGGTAAAGAAATATAATTCTTTTGAGTATCTGTCGCAAGTGATACCGTCGAAACCCGTTTCTTTTTTCAACATGGCAAGAAAATTTTTGTCGTCAAAATATTCATTTACCGCGCTTTGTGTGAGGTCTTTCGCGTAGCGTGTAATATACGCGAAACCTTTTTGGTTGTCTAAAAAATCTTTTAGACAATATTGTAACACACCAAAACTTTTACCGTTCGAGCGCTCGGATAAAATACCGATCCATGTCGCAAGCGTCGAGAGTGCAGGGTGTAAATTATAATGTTTATTGCCGTTGTAAAGTTTCATTGTTTACCGTCCTTTCCTATACTCCACAAGTATATTTTAATTATGATTTTTCTAAAAAATTCTTTGATAGGGTGTCTGTGTTTTTTCATTTATCGTACTCCATATACCGCCGTAATAACTCGCGGTAGTCGCTTGTAAAAGTCAATTCGTATGAAGTGGGTCTGATATTTATACCGCACACGTTTCGCACCTTGTAACCGTCGGGCATTGTTACAAGCGGGTTATCTCCGTCTAGGTAAGTTGTAAGATTTTTATGCGAATTGTAAACATCAAACTTTAAACCCTCTTTTAAATCGTCAACAGTTTTTAACAAACTCCCCGCGACTTTTGGCACGCCCGCGATAGTGATATGAACTTTATCGTCGGGGGTTTCTTTATAGGCGTAACGTTTCGCGCCCTCTGTCTTGAATTCGTAGTAATACCCGTCGTTTTCCCATGCCCCGAGTAAATGGCGAACGCCTTTATCGTCAACAGGGTTTGCAAGCGCGGGGTCTATTCCTCGCTCATTACATAAGGATAAAATTTTGCTTTTCACAATTTTATTTTGCAAGGTAAAATATTCCTCGGTTTCTGTAAAAAATCCTTTCAGACAATCCGTATCAATATAGGCAACCCTGTGACTTTCTCCGCGTCGGCAAAAATATTCTATCGCGTCAACCACTCGCGCGCGTTGGTATGATGTAACATAAATACCCCACGAATACGGAGTTACATTTTTATAAGGTTTCTCCGCGTACTTGTCTAACTCTTTCTGTATATCGGAAAGGGTGAGCGTCCTTTTCATAGGTACGAAATTTTCCTCGTAAAACTCCGCGTGATAGGGCATAGTCGCGAACATTCCGTAAATACTGTTTAACATCTGTTTACTTTTCATGTATAAATCGGGGTCGGAGTGTTTGAGTAAACATTTATTCGCGTAAAGTTGTAACATAAACAAGATAATATTTTTCGGTATATAATCAGAGGTTGCAACGTAATGTTCATGTACTTCCATAAAATCAAAATCGTACATTTTAGAAATTGCTTTATAGTCTACCTCTGTAATATAAACGGAAAAGGTTTTCGCTGAAAGTAATTTCCCGTTGTTAATTTCGTCGTTATCCCCGTCACAAACCGCGTCCGTTGCGCTTATACGGCGACTATAAGAAACAGTACAAATTGGGTACTTTGCGCGGATATTGTGAAAAGTTACAAGCATTATGTGATGGTTTCCGTCTGTTAAGTTTTCCTCGTCATACGGAGCAGAGCAGAACGCACAAGCGGGGTAAGGGTTTAACAGAATTTGCGCGGGGTATGCGCTCGCTATATCCCACGACATAACCCCGTGTAATATCCTGTTTGTGTTTTCCACGTTGGATAAAGTCAAACCGCCTTGAAAGGTTTGACTTTGATATGATATTTCCTCGGGTGTGTGTGGCATACACCGAGCAATAAACGCGGTTTGTCCTTTCTCGCTTGCGTTTAAACGCTTTATAGGTCGTCGTACCTCTCCCGTCTGTGTGAGCGGTATAGTTTTAACGTGCTTGTATTCGTTGCGATATTTACGCAAACCCGCAAGCATTACAAGTAAATCATACTCGCAATATTCAAGGGCTTTACTGTCTAATTCTGTGTAAGGTGTACGCAACTCCCCGTAATCGAGAAAACCGACTTTCTTTTCTACTCCAATAGACAAACCCCACTTTGCAAGAGAAAGGTTTGTAAGACGGTAAGAGCAACGAAATTCTATATTGTCGAATACATGAAAATATAAAGGCTTGCGGGCTTCTGTTAATAATATTTCGGATAACTCACCCTTGAATACTTCCCGCAAAAATGCGTACTCATACGCGAGATTATGAACGTATACAAATAATTGAATATCTCCCGCAACCTCTGAAAACTTTTTCAGAAAATCGTAGAACTCGAAAAGGTCGCGACCATATACAACAATATCATTAAAAGAGAATTGCCATATATACGGGAGCGCGCCACACTCGCAAGCGTCGAAAATCATTTCGACTTTTTCCGCATTTCTGATAGACAAAATATCGTTTAGACTTTTTACTTCTCCGTTTACAACGAAATAACTTGACACTTCAATGTCAAAACAAAGTATATCGTCGCAATATAGCACACCCCTTTTTTCATAGGTGTTAAATTGAATATTATCTAAATCAAATTCCTTATAATGTATCATCATGTTTAATTTTCCTCGCTTTCCGTTTTACTTTCCATTAGTTCCTCGAAATTCTTTGTTTCCCAATAGTAGTAATTTTCGTCAAACTCTTTTATAAAATCCTCTATCGTGTACTTATTAAAATCTATCCTGTCGCCGTATTCCTCTTTTGCCTGTGTGTAAAAGTGTATTGCTTGTAGTGTTTCGTCCTCTCTCCCTATGTCTACCCCGTACAGATACCCCGCGAGCGCGTCGCTCATATTGTCGCCGTAATAATCGGAAAGGTCGCGTATTGCTTTGTTTAAGGTGTCAACGTCGGCGAGTTTTTTCGCGGTCGGTGATAATAAATCGTATTCACGATTTAGGTTTTCAAGATAGCGGTCTATCATTTTCTGCGTATAACCTTTCTCGACCGCTAAATATTGTATAGTTCCGCTACCAACGTTTAATTTATCCCGTAGCGCCTTTGTACTCTCTGAAGTAAACGCGAGAACGGCTTGTTTGCGCTTTATCATTTCCGACTTTGCGAGCGCTTGAAAGCGCGTTGTCTTTTTTGTGCGCTCGGGAAAGTTCTTTGTAAATTGCTTTTCTAGTTTTTCCTCTTGCGCGCGTACCTCTTTTTCAAGGCGTTTTTTTCCGCCTGTGCCAAAGCGCTTATTATAAGCTTTTAACGCCTTGTTAAACTCTTGTTTTGCTTTCTCTGAACGTAATTTACTTTTGAGCGGTTTGCCTTTCTTGCCGAAATATTTGTTTAGATCCTCAAACTCTTTTAACGGCAATAGTTTATTATCCGCTACGAGAATTTCATAATATTTACGAGCGTTGGAGAAAGACGAATAACTTTGTGATACTTTCATGCTTGCACCTCTCTTTTTTGGTTGACTAAAATTTTCCCCGCGTTTTTTAGGCGCGGGGAAAGTTGGGAAATTTAATCGAGAATTTCGATAGCGGTAAAAGGCTTTCCGTCTTTCGTCTTTGTCGGGACGAGTTTCATTTTTACCCCGCCCGCTTTCTCGAGTTCTGACGACATTTTTTCGTAGTCGCCCGCGTAGTCGTTTACCCACTTTGTTACAATGTCAGCAAGCGCCTTACCGCCGTTCGCAAAAATCTTGCTATCTTCTTTCACGATATAGCGCGGGGTATCGTACTCTTTCCCGTCCTTTACACCATGATAGATTTCCGCGCCGATAACGGTAAACCCTTTCGGATAACTCGCAAGCATCTGTTCATTAGTGCGCTTTTCGCGTCCGTTGGTAATAAACGTGCTTACTCCCTCGGTTACGCTCTTTGCTACATCTGAAAACTTGTTTGCCATGATAATACCTCTTTCTCCCCGTCTCGCCGTTAGGTCAGCATAGTTGTTATATGATAAACGCGCTATGCGTTTATGCCGTGTAAATGGTGGAAAGATAAGTCGCGAGGTCAGCAAGTAAACCTTTTGACTTTTTGTCGTTAGTGTATACGGCGAGGGCGGTTAATAACTCGCTGATTTTCTCGGCGGGTGTTTCCTCATTGTTTTCGCTTTCCTCGGGGCTTTCGCTTTCCTCGGTGTTTTCCTCGCCCTCTGCGTCATTCTCGGTGTTCTTGTTTAACACAGCATCAATGAAACCTCTAATTTCGCGGACGGTGCTTTTAGGGGTAATACCGCACTCGTAGCAATAGTCTATGATTTCCGCGCCTGTGGTGAATACTGAGTTGCCCTCGGTGTCGGTCTTTTTGCGGAGTTTCAAGAGTTCCTCGAGTTGTGTATACTTCCACTCGGTTTTCAACTCGGCGAGTTCGTCCGCGAATACCTCGCCTACGGACGCGTGTAAAGACCCGAACGCCTTTGACATACCGAGAATTTTTTCGGCAAAGTCGCCGAAATTCTCGCATACGGGGTTGCCGTTTTCGTCGAGGATTTCTTTATACATCTTGTCGGCGCGTACCTTTGCGCACATAACCGCAAGAGCGAGTGAGGAATTTTCGGAAACGGTCACAAACTCAAAAATTTTTTTAAGGGTGTTCCCTGTTTCGGCGGGCATTTTGTACTTGCCCTCGGGCGTGGTGAGCGTTGCGCTTTTCGTGTAAACCTTTAATTCGTTCATGTTTTAGACCTCTCTTTCTGTGTGGGCGTATTCGCCGTTAATGTATGTTACAATATAATTGTTACCGTTTGCCGTGATGTGGTAGTATTCCCACAAATTGCCATATTCGTCGTAGTTGCTTTCTGTTTCCGTAATTGCACCTATATCGTTCGAGAGTTTAAGTAAACCCGCGAAAAGTTGTTGGATTGTCATTATACCTCGCTTTCTCCCCGTTGCGCCGTTAGGTCAGCGGTGTTGTTTACTCGACGGGTACACCGTCATTATCGAAAATCTCTAAATAGCACTCTCCGTCTGTGTCCTCTGCGTAACGCTTGCACGCTTTGCGGGCGTCGTCAAGTGTGTTATACTCGCCCACAAGGTCGCCTTTGAAACTCTCGTAGAAATCGTAAACCCGATAAACAATTATACCCATAATTACACCGCCTTTCTAATGCGAACAAATAAAATACTATATCCGTTGCTTTCGAGTTCTTTCATGAGTTCGCGCGCCATTTCGTTGACCTCTTTTTCGTTGCGCGCTCTCACCGTATCGGAATAATCCGAAATACTGTTCTCTAATTCTACCGTGATAATGTACTCAACCATGTTTTCACCTTTCCGCGCCCTAGCGCTATACAATATGATATTTTAGAATATAATAGTACAATTTTTGGTCGGCTAAAACAAGGGAGTTATAAACAACTTTTAACAAAATTTTTAGTCACCCGCAAACGCCCTATTCATGCGTGAGAGCAGATTTCATTGTATTTGTCAATACAAGTTATAAACAAAATGATTTTTTCATTGTGGATAACTATGTCATGAATAAATAAAAAAATGTCATGAATAACAATGTGGGAATTTTGGTCAACCAAAAATCGGGTTTTTATATAGG
>JAZOPU010000041.1:0-30266 GCA_045655705.1 Candidatus Scatosoma sp. | reverse complement strand
AGTTATTTTATTCCCGCTAATTACGGTGAGTTTACGCTAAAAGGCGATATGGAAATCATTGAAACAAAAGTTTAATCAGCTTTATTGAATATCCACCGATGATATACACATCCAAAAGTTAGACAAACTTTTGGATGTGTTTTTTCATACGAGAAACAGGGGGAGATGAGAAAAAAATAATAACGTATAGAGATAGGGAATTATTGACTTTTAATTTTTTTTATGGTAAACTATATAAAACGAATACAAGGAGGAAATGCCAATGAAGTGTACGCTTATGCATAAACGTCTTGCCGTTGCAGAAATGGAACTGGATGAAACGACGGGATTTATCTTAAAAATATCTAATGTATATGAGCCCAAGCATTTACCTGTTGGTGTTTCTTTCAAGAACGGTATTGCAGACCGTGGGGCACTTAACGAATGGTGGACGGATAGATCCATTCCCGCAAGCCGTTCGGGGGTTCGTAATGCGTTAGAAAATTTGAATATCACGAACACGAAAATGCTTTTGGTTCGTTGTTTTGGGTTGAGCTTGTCTGACCAATATTGGATTAAACCGCAGAATTCGAATATTTCTTGGGGAGAAATCAATTTCTTTGACAATGCTTTCTCGGAAGATATCGGTGACGTGTTATTTGGGCAAGCAAAAAAGAAAGACGGTTTTGATTTTTCTTCGCCGGATAATACTTCGGACGGTTGCTTGAAAAAACGTTGGAAAATCATTGACGGAAAGCGTTGCCTTATCAAGGGTGGTAGTAATCCATTCCATCAACAAGTTTTTAATGAAGTAATCGCAACAAAGATAATGGAAAGGCTGGATATTCCGCACGTTTCCTACACAATGATATGGGATAAGGGTTTGCCGTATAGCGTATGCGAAGACTTTGTTACGGCAGATACTGAATTGGTTGCAGCTTGGAGAATTATAAATTCCAAAAAGAAAAGCAATAATATGTCGGTGTATCAACATTTTGTATCCTGTTGTAAGGATTTTGGAATTACGAACATAGAACAAAGTTTGGATAAAATGCTGGTATTGGATTATATTATTGCCAACGAAGACAGGCATTTGAATAACTTTGGTTTGGTTCGTAATGCGGAAACGCTCGAATGGATAGGATTTGCGCCCATTTATGATAGCGGAAGTTCGCTGGGGTATGACAAATTACCTACGCAGATCCGTATGCAAGCAGATATCACTTGCAAGCCGTTTAAGAAGAATCATCTCGAACAATTGAAGCTTGTTTCTAATTTTTCTTGGATTGATTTTGATAAATTATCGGATATGGGAGAAATTATCAAAGAAGTGTTATCGGTAGAACAAGCAAAGGAGCTTATCGATGAGCGTAGAATTGAAGCGATAGTAGATGCGGTTCGTAGTCGAATTGACGTGTTGCAAGAAATAGCGAAAACACATACTCCTGTAGAAGATACGCCAGATGGCGACGTTGAAGAAAACGTTGCGGCAGATTATTTGCATAAGCCATAGCATAAAAATGGGATTGCTTCCTATAGACAATTTCTTTAAAAAAGGCGATTTATAATATAGATTTTTTTGGGGAGCTCGATTGTAAGTTTGGGGAGTAAAAATTCGGCAGGTGGCAAAATGAGCGATTTTTAATGATTTTTGTTTGATTTTTGCTCGTTTTTGGGGTAAAAATTTTCACAAGGAAAGCTCTGACTCCGTCATTCGGGTGTTCGAATCACTTATCCCCAGCCAAGCCAAACACCACCCTTTGCAGGGTGGTGTTTGGCTTGTATCGCGGTTAAGAATGAGGAAAATTGTTTCAAGGGTTAGTTTTTGAAGTTGACATACGCGTAAACTCGTGATATAATATAAAGAGAGTTGGAAGTGTAAAAACCCAACGAAGGAGATAAAGATGAAAGAAATTTTAGACGTACAGTATAGTCAGTACGAGCCCACGCTTTTGGATATGTATTTGCCAGAAAGCAAGAACTTCCAAACAATCGTATATTTCCACGGCGGTGGTTTAGAAAAAGGCAATAAACGTAGCGAAAGACTTGTGGGAATCGCGAACGCATTTACAAACGCGGGTTACGCTTTTGTGTCGGTACAATATAGAATGTATCCCAATGCAAAATTTCCCGAGTATATTGAAGATTGTGCAAAAGCGACGGCGTTTGTGAAAGACTACGTGCAAAAGAACGGCGGAAACGGTGAACTTATTTTGTCGGGACAGTCGGCAGGGGCTTGGCTTGCGATTATGCTGTGCTTGGATAAGCACTATCTTGCAAATGAAGGGATAGATAGTGAAGAAATCAAGGGCTGGTTTATCGACAGTGCGCAAATGACGGCGCATTTCAACGTGTTAATGCAAGAAACGGGCGCGCATAGATATGCGGAAAGAATAAACGAATACGCGCCGTTATATTTCTTGAACGAGAATACAAAATTTTCAAGAATGATGCTCGTATTATACGATCAGGATATCAAGTGTAGATACGAACAAAATATGCTTTTTTATAAAAACGTGTTGGCGTATAATCCAGAAGCGGATATTAAGTATTGCCTGTTAAACGGCAAGCATTGTAGTTCGATGACGCAATGTGATGAAAACGGAGAAACGTTGTTCGTAAAAATCTTTTTAGAGTGGTTGGGGCAAACGACGGTAGCGCGCTGAGAAATTGAAAGTAAAAACGTATAAACAAAAAGCAAATCCAAACGAAAAATTAGATAAAACAAACCAATGCTTAAAAAGAAAGTCTATAAGGAAGAAAAAAACTTCTTTATAGGCTTTCCGTGTTTTTAGAAAATAAAATTGTAAAAAACAAACCCGAACAGGGGTGTTCGGGTTTGTTTGAGGTTGGTGACCCTTAACCAACTTAAATCGAAGCTTTTCGCGGGATTCTCCGATACCCTTAAAAGGGAATCCTCGGAGAGTGTCGGTAATAAATTGCCTCGCGCGAACCGACGTATTCTTCATCATTCCCGTACGGGGTATTAAAAGCAAAAATCCTAAAGCAAACTGTGTTCGCTTTAGGATCTTGTTTGGTGACCCCAACGGGACTCGAACCCATGTTACCACCGTGAAAGGGTGGTGTCTTAACCGCTTGACCATGGGGCCACATATTTATATTGAAACGAGATGTCGTTTGTTATCGTGGTAGCGGCGATGAGATTCGAACTTATGACCTATCGGGTATGAACCGATCGCTCTAACCAACTAAGCTACGCCGCCATTTTGGTTGCGGGGGCAGGATTCGAACTTGCGACCTCCGGGTTATGAGCCCGGCGAGCTACCTAGCTGCTCCACCCCGCGATATCGCTTTTTGTCGGGGATTTGTTCCCGTCACTCAAAACAGCTCATTTATAATACTAAAAAGAAAATCTTTTGTCAACTGTTTTTTCGCGGTTTTTTAAAAAAAATTAAAAAATTCAAAAAAAAATTTTTTAGCCGTTTTTTAGGCGTGATTTTAGCATAACACAAGCGAATAAAAAACTTTTTTTCCAATGGGCAAAACACTTTACAACTTTAATTATTTACGATATAATAAATAAGTCAAATTATTAACTTGCGCGGTATTACATAATTATATACGCGTAAAACAGGACGACTATGAAGATTTCTCAAAACTGGAAAGATTATTCCATTATCGCCACGGGCGATGGGTACAAGCTCGAACGCTGGAAAGACGTGTATTTACTTCGCCCTGACCCGCAGGTCATTTGGTCGGCGCAAATAGATCTTTTCGCTTATCCAAAGCTCAACGCCTATTATAAGCGTAGCGAAAAGGGCGGGGGCGGTTGGAAAATTTTAAAACCCATACCGCAGGAATGGAATATTTCTTATTCTGCGCTCGATATTCAGTTTAAGATTAAACCTATGGGCTTTAAGCATACGGGGCTGTTCCCCGAGCAAGCAGTCAATTGGGAGTATATGACAAAGCTTATCAAAACTGCGAACCGCCCGATTAAGGTTTTGAATTTATTCGCCTATACCGGTGGGGCGACGGTCGCTTGCGCGAAAGCAGGCGCACAGGTAACGCATGTGGACGCGGCGAAAGGTATGGTGGAGCGTGCGGGCGAGAACGCAAGACTTTCGGGGATTGAAACGGGAATTCGCTATATTGTGGACGATTGCTTGAAATTCGTACAACGCGAGATCCGCAGGGGCAACAAATACGACGCAATCATTATGGATCCCCCGTCGTATGGCCGTGGTCCAAACGGCGAGATGTGGAAGATTGAAAACGATTTATATAAATTCGTGGAACTGTGTGCAAACGTGCTTTGCGACGAGCCGTTGTTCGTACTAATCAATAGCTACACAACGGGTTTACAACCAATGGTGTTAAAAAACATATTAGAGCTCACGTTAAAACGCTTTAAAGGCACGGTGGAAGCGTATGAAGTGGGAATACAAACGGAGGAGGGTATCTCTCTGCCTTGCGGAGCGGGAGGAATATTTGTCAATGACGGAAACGTATAAACCTAAATTTAATATTTTATATGAAGATAACCATATACTCGTGGTGTTAAAACCGCAAATGACGGCGTGTTGCCCAGACGATAGCAAAGACGATAATCTTCTTGATCAAATCAAAGAATATTTAAAAATCGTCTATGAAAAACCCGGCAACGTATACGTGGGGCTTGTGCATAGGCTGGATCGTCCCACGGGCGGGGTTATGGTGTATGCCAAAACAAGCAAAGCGGCGGCGCGCTTGACGGCGGGTTTGCAAACGGGTGATTTTGAGAAAAAATATTTAACGGTACTTTGCGGTACGCCCGACGAAGAACGCGGAACGCTTTGTAATTATTTGCGTAAAAACACGGTAAATAATATGGTATATATTTGTACGCCCAGTGAAGAGAACGCAAAATATGCGGAGCTTGATTATAAAGTGGTGGAAAGCAAAGGCAAATACTCGCTTGTGCAAGTACGGTTGCATACGGGCAGAACGCACCAAATCCGCGTGCAAATGGCGGGTATTTCCCACCCCGTGTTTGGGGATATGCGCTATGGCGGTGCACTTGCGCAAAAGGGAAAGCTAGCGCTGTGGGCGTATTCGCTTTCTTTCTCGCACCCGATCACGCAAGAACGCTTAAAGTTTATTGCGTATCCACCCGAAACGGAAACGCCTTGGAAGGCTTTTGATCTTGCCAAAGCGGTGGAAATTAAGTGAAAATTGAAAAAACTGATAAAATCGCACGAAAATAACCTAAAATGCGATTGACAAACGCAAATTTTCAGTGTAAAATAAATAAGTACGATATTATAAAAGCGAAAGTCTACAAAAAAATTGCGAGGCACGTTTTAATGAATAAGAAAAAATTAACGGCAATCACACTCTCACTCGCCGCGGCGGCTGTATCGGCAACGCTGGGCGGGGCTTTGCTTGGTAAGGGAGTAACTTCTGCGGACGACGTTACGTCCTATGCGCTCACGAAAGTATTTTCCACGGCAAACGCCGCAACGATCGGCGCGGACGCGACTACTTCTTCGCAAACGGCAATCACGCTCCCCGACGACGCGAGCGTTTCTTTTAAAAACCACTTAGCGTATAAATGGTATACCGGTAAAGATACACCTAAATACCTTTCGATAAAATTTAAATTTACGGATACTTCGTTTGCAAGCGTTGCGTTGGATTTCGATGCGCCGTCGGCTTGGGCAACCAAAGACGATAAAACGACCAACACCGTAAAGTTTGAAAAATCGGGCAACGATTTAAAAGTAAAAATTAACGATACCGAGATTGGAACGATCGCCGAGGCGGTTAGCAAAAGTGAAATCACTTTAACACTTGGCGAAGGTACGAAAGACGGTGAGTTTACCGTGAATATTAAAGCGGGTAATAGAGAAGCAAACGGTAAGTTTGAAAACGTGGGCGCAAACTACGTTACGCAATCTTCTTCGATGACGCCGTTTAAAATTAGCGCGGATTTCCTTGCAAACTCGGCTGACGACGCGAAAACGGTGGTGCACCTTGTAGAAATCAACGGACAAGCATTCAATAATCTCAACGATAAAGGCGAAGTGCCCGATACGGCTGCGCCCGTATTCGTGGTCAATGAAGCCATTGACGGCTTTATCCTTGGTACGGCGTTTGATTTGGAATACGACGTAATTGACGTTCTTAAAAAGGATAGCTTAACGGAAACGCTTTCCTATTATCAATACGACTATTCCAAGGGCAAGGAATACGAACCTTCGGACAGCGATTATAAAACGCTTGATACTTCCGTATACTTTATGGAAAAACGTTTTGATAAAGATGGCAAAGCTACGAGTATGTATAGAAAAGGTAATGAACTTTTTGAGAGTGTTTCTACTGCTGAAAATATCGGAAAGGCTGAATATTTTTCTATAAAAGCCAAGCTCGGCGACGGAGAAAATACAAATCCCATTGATCTTTCTTGGTATGTAAAGGATGGCGCTAGGGGTAAAATTGCGAATACGTACTATATTCCTGTTGATAGAAACGAGGACGGTGCGGAGTACAAAGGGATTGAAGTAACAGGTCGCGAAACAAAAGATGATAAAACGGACGATAAAACAGTTGTTGCTTTGAAGGTTGTAGAGAATTTGCTTGTTGATGTTGCTTCTTATCAAAACAAAGAAACTGCGCTCAATGAAATAAAAGCAAAACTTGAAATTAACCCTGAATATAAGGGGGATGCAAATGCTTTTAAGGAGGATTATGCTGACTTCGTTTATAATCTATTGAAAGAAGCGGCGAGTGTTTCGGCGGGTAGCAATTCTAAAGTGAATATTCCGTCGGTGAAATGGTTGATCAGCGACAATAACGGTTATCGTAATCTCAACTTCACCATTTGTTATAAAACACCTGCGTCGGAAACGAAATCTTCGAGTAAAGCGCTTTCGCACTCGCAACTCAAGCTTTCCGTTGCAAATGAAGGGTTGTACGAGTTTAAAATCTTTGCCGTAGACGAAGCGAACAACGAAATGAAATATTTCGATAAAGACGGCAAGCTTGTTTCCGTGAATGAAGACACTATTTGGGAGATTGAAGAAATTCCTGCTTTTAGTTTCCAGATCAAAAAGACGGGAATGAAGATTGAAAATCCCGAAAAGGCTTCTTCCAAGAAAGAAACGGTTATTCTCAATAAAACGTATACGCTCGACGATTTCGACGTAACGGGGGCTGACGAAGCTACGTTGAAGAAAGAATACGCTTTGTATAAAGTGGACCTTTCCAAGTTCTCGAAAGACGATAAAAAGATATCGCAAAGCAATCTCACGGCGATTAGCTATGAAGACTTGACGAAGAAAATGGACGCAACGAAAGTTACGGACGGGGATTATCTCACGGCGTATTTGAAAGCTTATGCAACGTTGCTTGCAGAAAATATCGGCGTGGAAGCGACGGACGAAACTGTGAAAGCTATCATGGATAACTGCTTTGAACGCATTGGCGAAGCGGACGATAGAAAGAACGGTAAAATGGACGACGAAGGCAACTACGTCTACGCGGCGTATAATTGGGTTTCGGCAAATAAGAGCTTTGAAACGGTGGAAGAAGGCACGTATATGATCCTTGCCGATTATTACGAAAGCGAACTTCCCACCAACCGTGCGGCGGCGTTTAAGATCGTCGTGGTGGAATCGGAAGCCGACTACGTAAAGGGCGAAACGGAGTGGTTGAAAAACAATATCGTATCTGTTATCCTGTTTGCTATCGCGGGCGTAATGCTTATTCTAATCATTATCCTGCTTCTTGTGAAGCCGTCGGACGAAACGCTTGACGACGTGGACGCAAAAGCGGCGGTAAAAAAAGAAAAGACGAAAAAATCTAAAAAATAAAACCTAAACCCGTTCGGAATACCGAACGGGTTTAAACTTGTATTAAAAATAACGAAACCCCGTTTTTCCACGGGGTTTTCATTTTGCGCTTTTCACACGGCATTTTCTAAATATCGCATAAAAAGCGTTCATGGCGACCCAAAACGGGCTCGAACCGTCGACCTCCAGCGTGACAGGCTGGCGCTCTAACCAACTGAGCTACTGGGCCATTTTGTTATGCAATTATTTGGTGGGCCTTCAGGGATTCGAACCCCGGACCAATCGGTTATGAGCCGACAGCTCTGACCACTGAGCTAAAGGCCCAAGCGTTAAAAATGATAAATTATCATAGAATGCTTGAATATAATAAACGATTTTGAGCAAAAAGTCAAGTGTTTTTTCATAAAAAGCAAAATTTTTTTTCGACAGGATTAAAAACTATTCGACAATATCTACAAAAATATTTGCTTTGAAATTTTATACAATAGATGCACGGCGAAAAAAGGAGGCGTAATTATGCAAATTCACGCGGATAGAAAAGACAACGTATTGCACGTATACGTAAGCGGTGAGATAGACGAACATTCAGCGCAAACGGCGCGAATGCAAGCGGACGCGCTCGCAAAAGCGTACGCCCAAAGCGAAAAAGCGGTGTTCGACCTTGGCGGTGTTTCGTTTATGGATTCCACGGGGATAGGGTTTTTAATCGGTAGGTATAAAAATTACCGTCGTGTGGGGATACCAACCTACATAACGGGAGTGAAAGCGGAAACGGATAAAATATTACAAATGAGCGGGGTATACTCGCTTATGCCGAAGATTTAATGGAGGGTGTTATGGAGAATTATATGAAAATGGAAATTGCGGCAGTGGGCGAAAACGAAAGCTTTGCCCGTAGCGTCGTGGCGGCGTTTGCATTGCCGCTCAACCCCACGATTACCGAGCTTTCGGATATAAAAACCGCCGTGAGTGAAGCGGTTACCAATTGTATTGTACATGCATACGGAAAACAGGGGCAAACTCAAAGTATCGTGATTGAATGTAAAACGCAGCAAAAGGATGGCATAGGGCAACTACATATCGCAATTGCCGATCAAGGTTGTGGGATTGAAGACGTGGAACAGGCGTTGCTACCCTTTTTTACCACGCTTGAAAACGACGAGCGTTCGGGTATGGGCTTTACCATTATGCAAACGTTTATGGATGATTTTTCCATAAAAAGCGTGCGGGGAAAGGGTACGGTTGTAGAGATGCTAAAACGAATCGGCAGTGCGGAAAACGCGGAAACAAGGAAAAGGGTAAATGCTTGATGAAAGTTTGACAATCGAATACATTCGGCAGGCAAAAGCGGGGGATAACGCGGCGAAAGAAACGCTTATTGAACATAACGTTTCTTTGGTGAAATGTATCGTAAAACGCTATTTGGGCAAAGGTGTGGACTACGACGACCTTTTCCAAATTGCCTGTATCGGGTTTTTAAAAGCGATTGCGGGCTTTGACGAACACTTTGGGGTAAAATTTTCCACTTATGCCGTGCCCATGATTGCAGGCGAAATCAAGCGTTTTATGCGTGACGACGGTTCTGTGAAAGTGTCGCGGGCAATGAAACAAACGGCAAAGGAAATGAACGTGTTCGTGGAAGAATATACGCATAAAAACGGGCAAGCGCCAAGCGTGAAAGAGATCGCAAAAGCCTTTTCTATGGACGAGGCGGAAGCGGTGTTCGTTATGGGCTCGTCGAAAATGCCCGTATCCTTACAAAGCGGAACACAGTTTAAAGACGGCAAACAACGTGAACTAATCGAAGTGCTTTCCGCGGAAGACGATCAAGACGATTTACTCGATAAAATGTTGCTCCGCGGTGCAATCGAAAATCTTTCCGAGCGGGATAGAAAAATTATCGTGCTTAGGTATTTTCGAGATATGACGCAAAGCGAGGTTGCGGAGAAAATCGGCGTAAGTCAAGTGCAGGTTTCTCGTATCGAAAACCGAATTATAAAAGAATTTCGTGAAAAGCTTACGGGCTGAATAAAAACGGACGAAAGGAATTTTCCGCAAACGTCCGTTTTTTTCTTTGCAAACGGCAAAATATTTGCTATAATATATCTAATGAAAAATACGAGCGAAAACAAAAAAATAACGTGGAGCGAAAGTCTGCTTTCTACTCCTACACCCGCGCGGGCTTCCGGGGCGGCATTTTCGCTCGCGGCGATATTACCTTCGGTGCTTGCCGTGGTTTTGCTCATAATTTTTGCGATTTTAGGTTTGACGGACTATCAAGGGCAAAATTGGTATATCTACGTGAGTTATTTACTTTCTCCGCTTGCCTTTGCAATCGTTTTGGCATGGTATTTGCGCTACACGAAAACACCGCTTACAATAGCGTGTCAAAGTCAAAAATGTCAGCCCAAATACTTTATTTTAGCAATTTTATTGCAAATCGGGCTTTTGTCTTTGTCTGAACTAAACGGGTATTTTTTAAAATTTCTCGCACGGTTTGGCTATGAAGATAGCGGCGTTTTATTGCCGAGTATGGACGGGATTGGTTTTATCGGCGTAATGATAACGGTTGCGGTACTTCCCTCGCTTTTTGAAGAGGTTATTTTTCGTGGCGTATTGCTTGACGGTTTAAAACCGTTCGGGAAATGGGGAGCGGCGTTTATTTGCGGGGCGTTGTTTGCGATCTACCATCAAAATCCCGCACAAACAATATATCAGTTTTGCTGCGGGGTGGCGTTTGCGCTCGTTGCCTTGCGCGCGGGCAGTATTTTGCCAACCGTTTTGTCGCATTTTTTAAATAACGCGTTTATTTTAATTTTGACAAAATGCGGGGTAAATGAATTTGTTTCGCCTGCAAAATGGATAATTTTCGCCGTGAGTGCGACTTGTCTTGTGTTGTCGTTTGTGTGGATTTTAAGGGATAATAACAAGTTGCAAGTAAAGGCGGAAAAGCAAGAAAAAAAGCGTTTTTTTGTTTGTGCTTCGGTGGGGATTGTCGTCGTTACGCTCACCTGGATATTAACGCTTATAACGGGGTTTTGATATGCAAAAGATAACGTTTGTCGTGGTTGGAAAAATCAAGGAAAGCTTTTATCGGGAAGCAATGAGCGAATATTTAAAACGCCTTTCCCGTTTTGCGAAAACGGAAATAAAAGAAATAGCTGAAAATAGCAGTCTGGATATAGAAGCGGAAGATATTTTGCGGACATTAAAAGGTTACGTGATTGCGCTTTGCGTGGAAGGAGAAAAGCTTTCCAGTGAAGGTCTTGCCAAGAAAATCAAAGCTTGCACGGACGAAGGCAAGGATATTACGTTCGTTATCGGTTCGTCTTGCGGACTTTCCGAGCGCGTGAAAAACGCGGCGAATATGCGCTTGTCCTTTTCGGATATGACTTTTCCGCACCAACTTATGCGAGTGATTTTGGCAGAGCAGGTATATCGCGCGTTTATGATCAATAGCGGATCAACTTATCATAAATGAACGTTTTGTCGCGTATATTGTATGCATGGACGTTTATATGCAAACCAAAAAATTATACGAAAGTTTTCACGGTGAAAAGCGGATTATCGGCAAAAGCGGTTTGGGTAGAAATATATACGCGTTGAAAATCGGCGCAGGTAAGCCCGTAGGGCTTGTGCAATACGCTTTGCACGGCAGAGAATTTATCACGGCGTATCTTGCCAAAGAACATATAAGAGTGGGCGTATATAAAGGCAGTTTGTGGCTTATTCCGCTTGCCAATCCCGACGGAGCGTTGCTTTCGCAAAAAGGGATAGAAAGCGTACAAAACATAAAAAAGAGAAACAAGCTTATAACTCTAAATAGTGGTAGCACGGATTTTTCTTTATGGAAAGCGAATGCACGGGGCGTTGATCTCAACGTGAATTTCGACGCGGCTTGGGGAACGGGCACAAAAAACGTTACGCGGGCGGGGGCGGAAAATTATATAGGAAAAAAACCTTTTTCCGAAAGAGAAACCCGCGCACTCAAACGCTTTACGCAAAAGATACAAGCCAATTATACTGTGAGTTATCACACCAAGGGCGAAGAAATTTATTGGTATTTTCACCAGCAAAATAAAGAACTTTTACAAGACAAACGGCTTGCGGGCGTGATTTCGGAAACAACGGGTTATCCCGTAGGAAACGCTGGCAATAGCGCAGGCGGTTATAAGGATTGGTGTATACAAAGCTTGCGCATTCCCGCTTTTACGATTGAGGCGGGCGCGGACGAACTTGCGCACCCGATCCGAGAAAAGGATTTTGCAGATATAGCAAAGAAAAACCGTTTCGTTTTATACGAACTTTCAAAGGTGTTTTAAAAAAATGAAAAGATTAACCAGAGAAGAAAAATTTATGCGCGAGGCGTTAAAAGCGGCGCGACGCGGTTTTGACGACGGCGAAGTACCCATCGGTGCGGTCGTTGTGTATCAAGATAAAGTAGTTTCCAGGGGGTATAACCGCCGAACCAAATGGCAACTTGCCTCCGCGCACGCGGAAATGCTTGCAATTGATAAAGCATGCAAAAAATTTCATTCTTGGCGACTTCCGCAAGGCTGTGAATTATACGTAACGTTAGAGCCGTGTCCTATGTGTATGGGCGCGTGTTTGAATGCGCGCGTGGACAAAGTGTATTTTGGCGCAAAAGAACAAAAAGGGCGATCGCTCACGGGCGAGCTCGCGAATGCGAATTTGCTCAATCATAAAACGGAAGTTTTTGGCGGAGTATTAGAAGAAGCATGTTCAAGTATTTTGACGGAATTTTTTTCGTCGATGCGAAAACGGCAAAAAGAAGATAAAGATCGCCAAAAAGAGAGCGGGGAAAATTTTCATAACGAAGAAATTTAAAAAAGCCCGTTTATTCCCTTGACTTAATTTTTGAAAAAGGGTATTATATTATTCGTAGGATATGATATTGTAACGCGCGCGGAGTGCGTCATTGGGGAAAGATGGAAAACACAGGACGAAACCGACCGACTTTGCGGAAAAGCAGAGCGGGCGGAAATATAATTAAGGAAGGTTACGTATGATAACACACGGTAACGAAATTAAGTTATTTGCAGGTAACTCCAACCGCGTTTTAGCGGAAGCGATTGCCAAAAAGCTCAATACCGAGCTTGGGGAAATCGAAGTGGACACTTTCTCCGATGGTGAAATTAACGTTCACATCGCAGAAACCGTTCGTGGTAGGGATCTTTTCATAATCCAATCCACCAGCTCGCCCGTCAACGATAATTTGATGGAACTTCTTATCATGATCGACGCGGCAAAGCGTGCTTCGGCGGGACGTATCACGGCAGTTATACCTTATTTTGGGTATGCCCGTCAGGACAGAAAAGCTCGTTCGCGTGATCCCATCACGGCGAAACTCGTGGCGAATTTGATCACGGCGGCAGGTGCTGACCGTGTGTTGACAATGGATTTGCACGCAGATCAAATCCAAGGATTTTTTGATATTCCCGTGGATAACCTTTTGGGTGGTCCTACGCTTTATAATTATTTTGCAAAAGCTGGCAATATCGACGTGGTTGTTGCTCCCGATCTTGGAAGCGTGAAACGTTCGAGAAAGGTTGCTGAAAAATTCGGTGTGCCCCTTGCAATCATTGACAAACGCCGTCCCAAAGCAAACGTTATGGAAGTTATGAGTATTATCGGCGACGTTAAAGGTAAGAGATGTCTTATGATCGACGATATGATCGATACGGCAGGTACGCTTTGCCAAGGTGCGCAAGCTATTAAAGACGCAGGTGCTACGGAAGTGTATGCAGGTTGCACGCACGCGGTATTGAGCGGTCCTGCAATCGAGCGTTTGGAAAAATCGGCAATCACGAAGCTCGTAATGCTCGACACCATCAACTTGCCCGCTGAAAAGAAGATCGGTAAGTTTGAAGTGCTTTCGGTTGCGGATATTTTTGCCGCGGCAATCGAAAACGTATATCTTGACAAACCGATGTCTAAACTTTACGACTAATTTAACACAAGCGAAAAAGCCGCCGCCGCGATTTGGCGACGGCTTTTCAAAACGAGGAAATTATGTATCTTATCGTAGGTCTTGGAAACCCCGACAAACAATACGAAAAAACCTTTCATAATATCGGCTATATCGCCGTGGGCGACGCCGCGGAAAAGCTGGGTGTGAAATTTAAGAAAAAAGAATGTGAATCGCTCGTGGCGGAAGCACACGTGGGCGGGGAGAAGGTTATTCTTGCTCGTCCGCTCACGTATATGAATAACTCGGGGCGTGCCGTCAAACAGCTCATGGCAAAATATAAGATTGCTCCTGAAAACTTGCTTGTCATCTACGACGATTACGACCTGCCCAAAGGCAAAGTGCGTATTCGCGCAAACGGCAGTGCAGGAACGCATAACGGTATGCGTAGCGTGATAGGAGAAACGGGTTTGACGGAATTTCCCCGTATCCGTATCGGCATACGCGACGCGGAAGTGAATATTCCCATTATCAACTACGTGTTATCGGAAATTAGAAAAGACGACTATGAACTTTTTAGCGTAGCTTGTCAAAAAACAGGTGAAGCCGTTAAGGCGTTCGTATCGGGCGATCCGATCGATAAAGTAATGTGTAACTTCAACGGACAATGAAACGTAACTTTTTCACGTTTGAAAATTTGGGCGGGGAATATCCCGCACTTGCAAAAGATATCCGCCGCGGTACGCCGACGGCGGTTTTCGGCGTTTCCGATCCTTTGAAATATATGATTGCAGGTGCCATCGATGCGCCTATCGTTTACGTAACGGCGGACGCTTCTTCGGCGCGAAAAGTAGCGGACAATATCGGGGCGATATCGGGAAAAAAAGTGGAAATTATTGCCGCAAAGGACGAGGTGCTTTTATATAGAAAAGCACTTTCCAAGGACTCGCTTTTCCGTCGTTTAAATGGTATTCATGCATTGCAATCAGGGTGTGATATCGTCGTGGCAGAGTTAGATGCGTTATTGCAACTGTTCCCGAAGAAATTGCCCGTTTTGTGCCTGCGCGAAGGGGAAGAAGTAGATTTTCTTTCGCTTCCTGCTTATCTTACGCAACTTGGCTATACTCGTTCGTTTGAAGTGGAAAGCAAAGGTGTATTTGCTGTGCGCGGGGATATTTTGGATATCTACCCTATCAACGCGGAAAATCCCGTGCGAGTGGACTTTTTCGGCGATACGGTGGAGAAGATTAAGCCCTATGATTTGGTTACGGGCGAACGCAAAAAAGGCGCTCAGGTGCTTACGGTGCTTGCCGCAACGGACGTGATTGCAAACCAAGAAGACAACAACACTGTGCGTGAAGCGCTGGAAGAAGGGCTTTTAGCGTTTAAAACGTCGGATAGCTATACGAGAGCCAAGGAAATAGCCGACGCCATTTTATCCGCGGAAAATATAGATAGCTCGTTCGTATTGCCACTTTTGGAAAACACGACGGATTTTTTCAGCGTTTTGCCCGAAAATGCGGTGCTCGTATTTGATGAAGGGAAAGCGCTTTGGGATAAATTTAACGCGTTGTATAAAGAACACGAAGAACGTTTTCACCGTTTGCAAGCAGGCGGGGAAGCCTTTGATTTCACGGCAAAACAGTATATTCCCAAACAGTCGTTTTTGGACGGCGTGCTTTTAAATAGACGGCTTGCGTTGCAAACGTTCACGGGCAATCCCTTTTTCTTTGAACCGCTGAAAATTTATAATCTTTCCGCAACCCCCACGACCAAATATCTCAACAGTTTTCCAGCGCTTTTAACGGACGTAAAAAATTGGCGAAAGGGCGGATATCGGGTATTGCTTTGCACGGGCGAAAACGCCCGCACGGTAAAGCTTTGCGAGAGCTTTTCACAGGAATATTTGTCTACAGTGAAATTACCCGACACGCTTGACGAGTTGGACGGGATCGTCGTAACGGACGAGAAATTTGAAAAAGGTTTGGTGTTGCACGAGTGTAAGCTTGCCATTATCGGTAGCACCGATTTATATACCAAAGCCCCCGACACCCGCCGTATACGGAAAAAACGCGGGGATATGTTCTCCGCTCCCGAAGTGGGGGATTTCGTTGTACATGAAACGCACGGTATAGGTAAGGTTATCGGCACGCAAAAGATTGAAACGACGGACGGCACGAAAGAATATATCGCTCTTGCCTATAAAGACGGTGATAAGGTATACGTGCCCGCCGAGTGTATGGACGTACTTTCCAAATACGTGGGCGATAGCAATCCCACGCTTTCGCGTATCGGCGGGGCGGATTTTGAACGGGTGAAAGCACGCGTGAAAGCTTCGCTCAAAAAACTTGCGTTCGACCTTAAAAAACTGTATGCCGAGCGCAAAGAAAATAAAGGCTACGCATTTCCCGCAAACGAAATTTTTATGCAGGAGTTTGAAGGGGCTTTCGCGCACGAATTAACGCCCGATCAAGCCAGCTCCGTAGAAGAAATAAAAGCGGATATGTGCTCGGATAAAGTGATGGATAGATTGCTTTGCGGGGACGTGGGCTTTGGTAAAACGGAAGTAGCCTTCCGTGCAATATATCTTTGCGTACTCGCGGGCAAGCAAGCGGCTTTGATGTGCCCAAGCACGGTGCTTTGTAAACAGCATTTTAGTACGGCAATGGAGCGGTTTTCGCAGTTTGGACTTCGCATTGCCGCCCTCAATAGATTTAACACGCCCAAGGAAACGGAAAACGTTTTAAAAGGGCTTTTAGACGGTACGATCGATCTCGTCGTAGGCACGCACCGTATGCTTTCCGCGGACGTGAAATTTAAAGATTTAGGTTTGCTCGTTTTAGACGAAGAACAGCGTTTTGGCGTAGAGCATAAAGAACGTATCAAGCACATGCGTAAGGATATCGACTGTTTAACGATGACAGCAACTCCCATTCCCCGCACGCTACATATGTCGCTTTCGGGTATTCGGGATATATCCACGATCCATACGCCCCCGACGGAGCGTTTGCCTGTGCAAACGTACGTGGTGGAAGAAACGGAAACGCTGATTCGCGATGCTTGTATTCGTGAGCTTTCTCGCGGTGGGCAGGTATTTATTTTGTATAATAAAGTGGAAAGTATTTTCACTTTTGCCGCGCGTATCAAACAAATACTGCCCGAAGCAACGGTGTCCGTTGCGCACGGCAGAATGGAAAAAACTACACTCGAAAACGCCGTGCTCAATTTCTATGGCGGGAAGTCGGATATCCTTATCACCACCACGATCATTGAAAACGGCGTGGATCTTCCAAACGCGAACACGATTATCGTTATTGATAGCGACAAGCTTGGCATTTCCCAGCTCTATCAGCTTAAAGGCAGAGTGGGCAGGGGCGCAAGACTTGCACACGCATATTTTACCTTTAAAGCGGAACGCGTAATGACGGACAACGCTTCCGCAAGATTAAAAGCCATTATGGAATTTACCGAGCTTGGCTCGGGATATAAGCTCGCTATGCGTGATTTGGAAATTCGCGGGGCTGGAAACGTGCTTGGGGCGGAACAGCACGGGCATATGGATAAGGTTGGATATGAACTGTATGCAAAGCTTTTAAAAGAAGAATTAACGGGCGAAAGCTTTGAACCGCCCGAACTGGATATTCGCGCAAACGCGTATATTGCCGAGGGGTATATCGAATCGTCGGCAGGGCGGTTAGATAGCTATAAACAAATCGCGGAAATATCTTCGGTTGCCGATTATAAACGGGTATACGCTTCACTTACCGATACCTATGGAACTGTGCCAAGAGCCGTGGAAAACTTAATGGTAATTGCGGTTTTGAAATCGTATGCAACCAAGTTCAAAGTAAAGAAAATCACGCTTGCAGGCGGTATTGGTGCGTTGGAGTTTCCGTCCATACAATCGTTGGGAGATAAAAGACTGCAAGCCGCGCTGGATAAATACGTGGGGGAAACGCGGTTAAATATGACGGAAGCACCCGTTATCGAGTTTTTAAAAGGGCGCGACGCGGCGGAAATCATGGCGCAAATGACGAAATTTTTAAAATTTGCGCTAACTTTCACGAGTTTATAACGAAAAACGTTTGCACTTTATCAAAAAATCGGTTATAATATAAGATAGCGTAAGGTAGTATGAAGGAGTATTGCGCTCTTATACTGCGTTATGCGGAGAATTACGATATACGTCGGAGCGATGTTATGAATATGAAATCAACACTTAAAAAGGCAGCGGCTGCTTTTCTTACTCTTGCACTCACCGTTGGAGCAACGGGATGCACCTTTCTCGTTACGGACAACGAGAAAGATTTAAAGCAATCTATCGCTACCGTTAATATTTCGGGAACGATGGAAAAGGACGAAGCGTATAAAGAATATGCCGACGATATCCAATCGCTTGTCGACAAAGGCGGGCTTGTTACCGATATTCCCAAGCGTGATTTGATTGCTTACTTTTTGAGTACGGGCTATAACTACGTACAAAATTACGGCTATACCTATGAAGATACGTTCAATATGCTTATCGACGGTTTGGTAGAACAAAAAATTCTCACGCAATACGCCGTGGCGTATTATTTGAAGAACGGCAAAGATATGTCCGTGGACAAGTGTATGGAATACGTAAACGCGGAGCTTGCCAAAGCAAGCGAAAAACAAAAAGCGTTGCTTGAAGCCAATCCCCAAGTGCTCACGATGAAATATTTCCTTACGGAAGCGGGAACGAACAGCGAAGACTTTGATAAAGCCGTTTACTCTCTTAAAAAATCGCTCAATTCTTCTTTGGATTCGGCTGAAGCAAATTATATCACGGCAAAGGACGACGAGCACACGCACGACGAAACGCGCACCACGCCCACGAACGTGAATACGCAAAAAGAAGACTTTATCCCTAAAAAAGCGGACGGGGCGTTGGATTATGAAATTTATACGGGACGTAACGCGCTTGACGCTTGCGGTACGTATGAAAAAGTGGACGGTTCAACCGTAACTTCGAGAAAGAAAGCGTATAACGCGTTCTTGTCTAATTTGCAAGGCTATGGCTTGATCAAGGAGGGCGAAGATACGGCAAACGTAACCGAGCTTGACTATTATTATTTGGAGCTTTCTTCTTCGCTTGCTAACGCGCTTGTAACCAAGTACGGCGAAGATTTGCAAGAAACCGCAACGGAATTTTTAAGCGAAGAATACGTTTCCGCGAAATATAAAGAACTCTACGACGCGCAAGAGCTTGCATATAAAAACGATCCCACTGCCTTTGATACTGCGCTCGATAGCGTTTCCGACACGTCGTTTGCATTGTATGGAAAGAAAGATTTCGGTTTCGTTTATAATATCTTGATTCCCTTCTCTTCGGCGCAGTCCGCGGAATATGCGGTTGCAAAGAATAAAGGTTTGTCGCAAGAACAGCTTTTTGGGGTTCGTCGCCAAATTTTGGAAGACGTAGAAGCGAAAGATTTGCGCTCCGCTTGGTTCTGTGCGGACAACGAAGACGAGCATTACGCATACTTGAATACGGAATGTTATACCGCTAATAATGCAGAGAGAAAATATTTGTTCTTTGAAAACAATTTCACCAAGACGGAAGAATATGAAGGTTTGAAACAGTACGCGGGCAAATATTCCTATAACGGTAAAGCGGAATTAAAAGACGGCGAATGGGATTTCACACCGAATAAAATGAAGATTGATGCTTTCATTACGGAAATGGAAGATTATATCGATTACGTGGTTGGTAGCGACGTAGTAGGTACAGGTACGAAGCCTGTGGCTTATGACGGGGCGTATGTTTCCGAAAGCAATAAGGTGGATTACAGTAAATTCGTTTATTACACAAATAAGGTAAATCTCCCGAGCTTCGCGAGTGCGGACTTCTTCAATAAAGAAAAGAAAGTGGGTCAAGAAACGGTGAAAAACGATTCCTATCTTGCGCTTTCGGCTGTCAACGAATTGATGTTTGCATACAGCACGGATACGGGTTGCTTGAATAGCTATATGGGCTACGTGGTATCGCCGTATAAAACGGATTTCGTGCCCGAGTTTGAATATGCGGCGCAAGCAGCTGTTGGTGGCGCTGACCTTGACGGTGATGGCGTGAAAGATATCGAAGGTGGCGTTGGTACGATCGTGGTTGCACCCTCCGATTACGGTTGGCATATTATCTACTGTTCGTTCAAGTTTGAAGAAGGCGACGTATACGGGGGATATAAGCACAGCGAAAAAGATATCGAAGGCACGTTCTCCAATCTTTTCTACGAATCCTTGAAATCGTCGGCGTCGGGTAGCTACACGACGGCTGCACAAAACGACGTACTCAACCGTTATAACGACGACAACGCCGTAACAAAACACGAAAAAGCGTATAAAGACCTTTTAAAGCTTGACGCGTAAAAACTCAAAAAAACTCTCTCCTGACGGATTATCCAGTCGGGAGAGTTTTTTTTGGAAAAAATTTGTAAAAAAGCAGTTTTTTTGTCCAAGCTGTTGACAAATAAATTGCTTTGTTATATAATTATAATGCAGGGATTTGTGCAATTATTAATATGAAAATAAAGGGCTTAGGGCGAATATGACGGAAGAAATGATAAAAAAGATAACGGATGCGGAAGAAAAAGCCGCGCAGTGTAAACGCGAAGCCGAAGAAAAATCGGCAAAGCTTCTTTCCGAAACGGAAGCGCAGATCTCGCGTGCGGAAAAATCTTTAGAAGAAACGCTTCGTGCGTATAAAGAAACGCAAATCAAAGATGCAAAAGTCAAGGCGCAGGAGCGTTTTGAAGGTGCGTTAAAACAAGCGCAGGAAGAAGCGAAAGCATACTCGGCAAACGTGCTTAAAAACGCAGAAATACAAGTAAACGCAATCGTCGGGAGACAAATTAGTGGCGATCGTTAGAATGCGAAAACTGGATATGGTGGCGATGTCTTATGAGAAAGACACCGTCTTAAATGCGTTACAACGCACGGGTGCAGTGGAAGTAGCTTTACATAAAGATACCGCGCTTGCTAACGTGCCAAAGGTAGACTTTGAAGCATTAAAAACGTATGCTATGTCCGTGGATACGGCTCTTTCCACGCTTGTTTTGGCTGTGGATAACTACGAAAAAGAAAAGGGTATGAAATCAACGGCGGTCAAAGACGGTTTCGACGTTTCTTATTCGGAATTTATTTCTATCAATGATAAAAAAGCGGAAATAGACCAAACCATAGAAACAATACGTTTGCTCACCGAAAAGAAAAATCAAACGAAAGCGGAGCTTGTAAAAGCAAACAAAGAAAAGGAAAGCGCGGGCGTTTATTCGGCTTTAAGCTTGCCTTTTACCGCGTTTTTAGATACCGCGCACACCCGAGCGCGCTTGGGCGTTGTTTTAGCTACGGTTGCCGATAGCGTTTGTAAAGCATTAGAGCAAATAGAGCTTTGTGGTGTGGAAGTTTTGCACGAAACGAACGAACAAAAGCTTTTGTTCATTACGGCGCATAAAAGCGTTGCAAGTGAAACGGATGGCGTGCTTGCTTCGTTTGGGTTTACTGATTGTCCATACCGCGGGACACAAACGGGGAAAGAGATATATCAAGCTTGCGAAGAAAGAGAAACGGCTTTTGAAAATACCTTAAAAGAGCTTGAAGAGCAAACCTACATCTTAAAAGACGAGATAAGACTGTTAAAAATTTATAGCGACTATTTGGATTTTCTTTTAGAAAAGCAAGAAACGTCGGAGAAATTGCGTGAAACGGCACATACGTTTTTATTGCAAGCCTATTTGCCTGTCGACGCGGAAGAACAGGTTAAAGAAGAGATTATAAAATCCTGTCAAACGGTATATTTCGAGTTTTCCGATCCCACCGAAGAGGACAATCCACCAACGTTACTCAAAAACAACCGCTTGGTGGAGAACTTTGAAGGGATCACGAATACCTATTCCGCTCCGCATTATCGGGAGTTTGACCCCAACGCGGTAATGTCGTTCTTTTATAGCTTGTTTATGGGCTTTATCATTGGCGATGCGGGCTATGGGCTGATTATGCTCCTTGCGGGCGGTTGGCTTTGGTGGAAAGGAAGAAACAGACCTACGGGGCTTTCGCATTTAGCGGGTGCGTTTGCTTTTGGCGGTGTGTTTGCTATCATTTGGGGATTGCTTTTCAATTCCTTGTTCGGGTTTGTCGTACTCCCGAAAACGGTGATGCCTAATCCGCAAACGGATCAATGTTCGCTTGCAGGAATATCCGTGCCCAGCGTGCTGATTATCGCTATGCTGCTTGGTGTGGTGCAAATTTTTGCGGGATATATGTGTAAAGCCGTGCAACTTTGGAAACGAGGCGATATTTTCGGCGGGATTTGCGAAGGCGTATTTTGGGCACTGTTCTCCGTTGGTGTGGGTCTTGCTATCGTTGGTTTTGTGGAAGAAATGCATTTGCCTAAACTGGCGATTATCGGCGCGATCACGGCGGGTGTTTGTCTTGTGCTTGCTATGCTGACGGCGGGAAGAAACGAGAAATTTTTCGGTAAATTTACCAAGGGCTTTGGGGCGGCTTACGGCGTTATCAACTACGCTTCGGATATTTTGAGTTATGCGCGTTTATACGGGCTTATGCTCTCGGGCGCGGTTATTGCGCAAATTATCGCCACGTATAGCTTGCAATTTATTTTGAGCGGGAATATCGGTTTGATTTTGCTTGCGGTGGTGCTACTGCTTATAGGAAATGCGTTTAACTTGGTTATGAATTTGCTTGGCGCGTATATCCACGATGCAAGATTGCAATACGTTGAATTCTACGGCAGGTTCTTTGAGGGGGAAGGGGAATTGTTTTCTCCGCTCGGCTCTAAACATAAATACGTCTATCTCTTGCCCGCAGGCGAGAATAAATAAATTAGAAAATAAAAAATCGGAGGATTTTTATTATGGGTTACACAATAGCTATGATCGGCATTGCAGCGTGCGTGTTGCTTTGCGGTATCGGGTCTTGTATCGGTCTTTATAAGACGAGTACGGCGGCAGCCGGCGTATTGGGCGAAAACCCCAAAATGTTCGGTAAGGTTATGGTCCTTGTTTTGCTTCCTGCAACGCAAGGTATCTATGGGTTTATTATCGGTATCATCACGTCTGGCGCGTTGCAAGACGGTATGTCTACAGCGCACGGTTGGGCAATGATCGGTGCGGTAATCCCTATGGCGCTTTCGGGTTTGATCTCCGCGTGGTTTCAAGGCAGATCGGCAGTCAACTGTATTTATGCAGTGGGTAAACAGGAAAGCTTGTCGGGTAAACTTATCGTATATCCCGGTATGATCGAGTTCTATGCGATTTTG
This sequence comes from Candidatus Scatosoma sp., assembly GCA_045655705.1. Taxonomy (GTDB): domain Bacteria; phylum Bacillota; class Clostridia; order Christensenellales; family Borkfalkiaceae; genus Scatosoma. The sequence continues at coordinate 7,270 of JAZOPU010000041.1, read as the reverse complement.
GGACTTATCATTTCCATTATGCTTGCAGGTCAAGTGGGAAGTGCGATCACGGCGGCAATGGCACTTGTAGCATAAGTTATGAGCATACAAAAAGTAGTAGACAAAATACTTTCCGACGCCAACGAAGAAGAAACTTCGATCGTGTGTTCGGCGCAAGAACGAGCGGCAAAAATGCTTGCCGATAGTTCGCTCCGCGCGGAAAAAATGCGAGAAGAAGTGGAAAAAGATACTTTGGAAAAGGTGGAGAGTATTTTTGAAAAACGTGCCGCGGATGCAAGGTTAGAATGTGCGAAAATTCTTTTGGAAGAAAAACGCACGGTGGTAGACGCCGTGTATGCGTTGGCTCTTCAAAAGCTTGTTGCACTTGGCGAAGAAGACACGCTTTGTATGTGTAAAAACCTTTTGGAAGAGTATGCGGAAACAGGAGATACGGTCTATTTTGCGCAAAACTTTAAGTATGCGGCAGAAGTAGAACATTTGCCTGTTTGCGCAAAAAAAAGCTTACGCTTTGCCAAAGAACGGCTTTCTATCGACGGGGGAATGAAGCTCGTTGGGGAGCTTGCGGATAAGGATCTTTCCTTTGGTGCGCTATTAGCCTCGGATAAGGACAAATACCAAGCAACGCTTGCAAAGGCACTTTTTAAATAACGGAGCAATATATGAAAAGCAGGATCGACGTTGCGTATACGAACGGCGTGATCGCCGTGAGAGAAAAACGTCTTTTAAAAGATAAGATATTCCGCTTCTGCGAATTGACGGCAGAAGAAGTTTTTCGTGCACTTTTGGAAAACGGATTTGGCGGAAACAGCGCTTGCGTTGCAGGCGTCCACGATTTTGAAAAACTTATTGCCTGCGAAGAAGAACAAATAGACGAATTTATTCGTGAATATGCACCGTCCGACGTGGAAGCAAAATATTTGCTTTCGCACCGTGATTTCCACAATGCTAAAGCTTTGATAAAAGCTATGCTTACAGGCGATAACGTGGACAAAATGCTGTTGCCAGACGGCTTGATTAAAAAGGATACTTTGCTTTCTTGCATACAAAGCGGTGATTTTTCAGCGATTGAAAAAATTTGCTTGCCGTTAAAAAAGGTGTGTGAAGAAACGCTTTCGCTTTTGGAAACGGAGCGTTCGGGCGCGAAAATCGGCGCGGCTTTTGAGATTGCAGAATACGAGTATTTACAAGAAATTGTAAAACGAAAAACCGTTTTGAAAAAGATATTGATAGCAAAATCGGATATGACGAATATTTTGACAGCGCTTCGGGCGGGCGATCCGGAAATAGCAAAAGCACATTATTTGCCTACGGGAAAATTATCACAAAAGTCTTTGCTTGGACTTTTTGACGAAGACGAACAAGCAATCAAAGACGCGTTTATCAAAACGCCGTACGCGCAATTTGTAAACGAGTGTTTGCGGGCAAAAGAAAAGAGACTTCCTTTCACGCAGGCGGAAAAAATGCGCGACGAATACGATAGCGAATATTTTGCAAAGCGCAAATATGCGTTAGAAAAGAACGAGCCTTTCTTGTATTACGTGTATAGAAGAAAAGCGGAATGTGCCAACGTTCGTATCGTGATGGTTTGTCTTATGGCGGGGCTTGGCGAACAGGATATCAAAAGACGGCTTAGAAACTTTTAGTATTTGGAAGGTATGTCTGTATGACGGGAAAAGCGGCAATCGTCGGGAGCGGCGACGGAATTATGGTTTTCAAAGCGGCAGGAGTAGATACCTATCTTGCCGAAGATGAAAAAAAAGCGCGGGAGATTTTGCGTAAAATAGCCAAGGAATATCAAATTATTTTCTTGACGGAAGAACTTGCGCGTCCTTTGGCGGAGTTTTTAAAACGGTTTGACGAAGAACCTTATCCCGCAGTAGTGAGTATTCCTTCGGGAATGCAAACGGACGGTTATGGAATGAGCGTGCTGAAAAATGCAATGGAACGCGCGCTGGGTGTGGATATTCTTTTTAACAAAGATTGAGAGGATTGTATCATGGCAGGAAAAACGGTTAAAATTTCTGGACCTTTGATTATTGCGGAAGGAATGGCGGACGCCAAATTATACGACGTCGTGCGTGTTTCTAATAAAGGGCTTATCGGCGAAATCATTGAACTTCGCGGGGATAAGGCTTCTATTCAGGTATATGAAGAAACGTCGGGATTAGGTCCTGGCGAAGACGTGTATTCGACGGGTGAACCGCTTTCAGCGGAACTTGCGCCGGGGCTTATCACGGGTATTTTCGACGGTATTCAACGCCCGCTTACCACGCTGTATTTTCAATACGGCGATCGTATTTCCCGCGGTGTTTCCGTAAATAATCTCGATAGAGAAAAGAAGTGGAAATTTGAACCGCGCGTGCAAGTGGGCGATATCGTGGAAGAAGGGGATATTCTCGGTGTGGTTGCGGAAACGGAGATTGTCGAGCACCGCATTTTAGTACCGCTTGGAAAAGGCGGTAAAGTGCTTTCGATAAAAGAAGGCGAATACACGATTGAAGAGTCTATTGCCCAAATCAGCACCAAAGACGGTGTGAAAGATATTGCCATGCTTCAAAAATGGCCTGTACGTAAGGGTAGACCGTATAAAGAAAAAATGACACCCGATATGCCTATGGTTACGGGGCAACGGGTTATCGACACGCTTTTCCCGATTGCAAAAGGGGGTGTGGCGGCAGTTCCCGGACCTTTCGGGAGCGGAAAGACCGTCGTGCAACATCAGCTTGCAAAATGGGCAGATGCGGATATAATCGTATACGTAGGTTGCGGAGAACGCGGAAATGAAATGACGGACGTTCTCAACGAATTCCCCGAACTTAAAGACCCGAAAACAGGTGAACCGCTTATGAAGCGTACGGTGTTGATCGCGAATACTTCGGATATGCCCGTTGCGGCGCGTGAAGCATCTATCTATACGGGTATCACGATCGCGGAATATTTCCGTGATATGGGTTATAACGTAGCCATTATGGCTGACTCCACGTCGCGTTGGGCAGAGGCACTGCGTGAAATGAGCGGACGATTAGAAGAAATGCCCGGCGACGAAGGCTATCCAGCATATCTTTCTTCGCGCTTAGCGGAATTCTACGAACGCGCTGGTATCGTGAAATTGCTTGGCAAAAACGAACGCATTGGCTCGGTTACTGCAATCGGTGCAGTGTCGCCTCCGGGCGGGGATTTAAGTGAACCCGTAGCCCAAGCGACGCTCCGTATCGTAAAAGTATTTTGGGGTTTAAGCTCGGCGCTTGCGTATAAACGCCATTTCCCCGCAATCGATTGGCTGATTAGTTATTCGCTGTATGCGGATAAAATGAAAGACTGGTACGACGAAAAAATTGGCGCGGAGTTCTTGAAATACCGTCAATTTGTTATGACGATATTGCAAGAAGAAGCGGAGCTTGACGAAATCGTGCGACTGGTTGGTCAAGACGCCTTGTCGTCGAAAGACAGGTTGACGATGGAAACGGCAAAAATCGTGAGAGAAGACTATTTGCACCAGAACGCATTCCACGAAGTGGACACGTTCACGTCTATGCAAAAGCAATTTTTAATGCTCAAACTCATCTATGAGTTCAACCGTTTGGCGAGCGAAGCGATTGCAAATTATGCGGATCTCAACGATATTCTCGCAAGCCAAACGAAAGAAAAAATCGGACGTGCAAAATATATCGAAGAAAAAGACTTGTCCGAGTTTGACGGCATTTTTACCGCAATGAAAGTAGAACTCAAAGCTATTGCAAAGGGGGATAACGACGATGTTTAAAGAATATAAAACCATTCGGGAAGTCGTTGGACCTTTGATGGTCGTGGAAGGGGTAGAAGGCGTTAAGTATAACGAGCTTGTTGATATTATAAACGCAAGTGGTGAAATTCGTCGCGGAAAGGTTTTGGAAATTAAACGCGATAAAGCCGTCGTACAACTTTTTGAAAATTCGCAAGGCTTACAAATTTCGGGCGCAAGAGCACGGTTTTTAGGGCATAGCCAAGAACTTGCGGTGTCAGAAGATATGCTTGGCCGCGTGTTCGACGGTATGGGCAACCCGCGCGACGGCAGTGCGCCGATTATTCCCGAAAAGAAAATGGATATCAACGGCGAGCCAATTAACCCTGCTGCGAGAGATTATCCCAACGAATTTATTCAAACGGGTATTTCCGCAATCGACGGATTAAATACGCTCGTCCGCGGACAAAAACTGCCCGTGTTTTCTATGAGCGGTTTACCGCACGCCGAGCTTGCGGCGCAAATTGCGCGTCAGGCAAAAGTAAGGAGCGGAGATTGTAAATTTGCTGTGGTATTTGCCGCTATTGGTATCACCTTTGAAGAAGCGCAATATTTCGTGGACGATTTCAAAAAGACGGGTGCAATCGAAAGGACGGTACTTTTTACCAACCTTGCAAACGACCCCGCCGTGGAACGTATTTCCACGCCCCGTATGGCGCTTACCTGTGCGGAATATCTCGCATTTGAAAAGGGTATGCACGTGCTCGTTATCATGACGGACATCACGAACTACGCCGAAGCACTTCGTGAAGTATCGGCGGCGCGTCGTGAAGTGCCTGGTCGTCGCGGGTATCCAGGGTATTTGTATACCGACCTTGCAAGCTTATACGAGCGTGCAGGGCGTATTCGTGGGCGCGAAGGCTCGATTACGCAAATTCCTATTTTGACCATGCCCGAAGACGATAAAACGCATCCCATTCCCGACCTTACGGGATATATCACGGAAGGGCAAATTATTCTTTCGCGTGATTTGTATAAGCGCGGTATCAATCCGCCCGTAGACGTATTGCCGTCTTTGTCGCGTTTGAAAGATAAAGGTATTGGCAAAGACAAAACGCGTGAAGACCACGCGGATACAATGAATCAACTTTTCGCAGCCTACGCGCGCGGTAAAGAAAGCAAAGAACTCTCCGCGATCTTGGGCGAAGCGGCGCTTTCGGACGTGGATAAATTATATGCAAAATTTGCAGAAGCGTTTGAAGAAAAATACGTTTCCCAAGGCTTTGATAAGGATAGAAAAATCGAAGAAACGCTGGAACTTGGTTGGGAGCTTTTGAAAATCTTACCCAAGAGCGAGCTTAAACGTATTCGCACGGCATTCATTGAAAAATATCTTCCCAAGGAAAATTAACACGAGGAATATTCATGGCAAGACTCAACGTAAACCCCACGCGTATGGAGCTTAAAAAACTCAAAGCCCGTTTATCAACGGCGGTGCGCGGACATAAACTGTTAAAGGATAAGTCGGACGAAATGGTTCGGCGGTTTAGCGTGATCTTGCGTGAAGCAAAACGCTTGCGCGAAGAAGTGGAAAGAGAAATCGGAGAAGTCTTAAAGCAGTTCTCCGTGGCGCGCAGTATCACCGCTCCGCAGGTAGCGGAAACGGCGTTTGCGTTGTCAACTTCGCCACTTTGTGTGGATTGCCAAGTTACGAGCGTGATGGGGGTAGAAGTACCGAAAATTACCGTTTTAGACGGAACGCAGGGCGGACTTCCGTATGCATATGCGGAAATTACGGGCGAAGCGGATTATTCCGTGCAAAAAGCGACAAAGCTTTTGCCGAGTATGGTGGCGTTGGCACAAACGGAAAAAACGGTACGTATGCTTGCGGAAGAGATTGAACGCAACAAACGCCGTGTGAACGCACTCGAATACGTTATGATTCCGCAACTTCAAGAAACGATTAAATATATTAAAGATAAGTTAGACGAAAATGAGCGTGCTGCCGTTGTTCGACTTATGAAAGTAAAGGGAAAGGCACAATAAAATGCAATTAAAAAAGTTTGAAAAAATGAGCAAAACGGAAGTTTTGACGTTTTGCTTAATGGCGATAAGTTCAGGTGTAGTAATCGGTATCGGCGGAGTATCTTCGCTTCTTGCAAATTGCTTGTATGGCGCTTGGGGTAAGCTTATTGGCGGTGCGTTGTTCTCGCTTGGAATTTACGCAATTGTTGTGTATGAAATGCGATTGTTTACGGGTATGGTTTCGGATATTCCCACGATCGGATTAAAAAATTGTTGGAAACTGGTCGTTTGTTTCCTTGGAAATATCGTTGGTGTGGCGATTGTGGCTCTGCTTGTCTATTATTCGCCCGTTGCCGAGCTTGTCACAACCCAAGGTCAAACGGTAATCAGTGGAAAACTCAACGCAGACGCGTGGGCAATTAAAGCGTTTTGTTCGTCGGTGCTTTGCGGAATGCTTATTACCATTTCCGTTAAATCCGTCAAGTTTGCACCAAAAAAAGGTTTGAGTACAACGGTAGGCGTAATCTTCCCCATTATCGTGTTTGCGTTTTGCGGGTTTGATCATTCCGTTGCGAATATGCTGTATTTCTATTATCTTGGCGAAGTATCGTGGAAAATAGTAGGATACATTTTGATAACCGTTGTAGGGAATATCGTCGGCGGGGTATTGTTGCCTTGCGTAATACTTATAAAAAATTTTGCGGAAAAACAAAAAGAAATGAAAAACGGGAATTAATCCCGTTTTTTTCTTTTAACCGCTTGACAATTATTTTAGCGTTTGCTAAAATGTAACTAAGAAAAATGTCGAAACGCGTCGAATACGCGGGGAGCAAGTATGTTAGAAATTATAAAGGTGGAAACGAAGAAACAACGCAAAGAGTTCGTGGAATATCCGTTGCGATTGTATAAAAACAACGAGTTTTTCGTTCCACCGTTATACGGCGACGAAATGAAGATTTTTACCGCCAAAAACGTCTATGCAAAAACTTGTAAATCGGCATTTTGGCTTGCCCTTCGCGACGGGAAGACGGTAGGACGCATTCAAGGTATTATACAATATCAGTATAACGAAATACATAATACGAGGCAAGTCCGCTTTACGCGTTTTGACAGCGAAGAAAACGCGGAAACAGCGAAAGCGTTATTTAAAGCCGTGGAAGACTGGGCAAAAGAAAACGCGATGGACGAAGTAGTTGGCCCGCTTGGGTATAGTGATTTAGAACGCGAAGGCTTGCTTATCGAAGGCTTTAACTATTTAAGCACCTTTGAAGAACAGTATAACTATGATTACTATGGCGCTCTTGTCGAAAACAGTGGCTACGCAAAAGACGTGGATTGGGTGGAATTCCGATTGTTTTCTTCGTCTATGCTCGACGATAGATTGACAATGCTCGGCGAGCGCGCGCTTTTAAAACATAATTTGCACATAGGTGGCGAAGGTTTATCTAAACGCGCGTATATTAACAAATACGCAAAAGGCATTTTTGAATGTATCGACGAGTGTTATAAGGAATTGTACGGCGT
>JAZOPU010000040.1:0-2766 GCA_045655705.1 Candidatus Scatosoma sp. | reverse complement strand
CACCCGCGGGGAAAATTAAATCCATTACACCGAAAATTTCAATGACGGCAATCAGCGCAGGTACAATATATTTCATCATAATCCCGATAAAGGTTTCTAATTTACCAAAGTTATTTCCGTCCGCTTTAAGCTCGTATAAAGCCTGTTTTGAGCCGATAAACCAGCCTACCGAAACACAAGACAAGAATGCGCATATCGGCATAAATACGGTGTTTGTAACCGTGTCAAGGAAAGACAGCCAATCCAAACCAAATACCGTCATTTGCGCCGTGCCGCTGAGCAAATACCCAAGCGAGATACTAACGGGTATGGACACGACAAAGGTAACGCCCGCGATAATAGCGGCGGCGATTTTCCGCGAGATTTTAAATTTTTGAATAACGAACTGACTGGCTACTTCCATAATGGAAATAACGGAAGTAACTGCGGCAATCGAAACCATAGCAAAGAAGAAAAATTCGATAACCTTACCCAAAAATCCGATACTTTCAAAGACCTTGGGGAGCGTTTCAAACATAAGCATAATGCCGTTGAGATCGAGCGTGCTCGTATCGATCCCTTCCACCGCGCTGAAATGGAATACGGCGGGGAAGATTGCAAGCCCTGCAAGAAGCGCGACGAACGTGTCGAATACGCAAACCATAGCCGTGGAATTGACGATATTGATTTCCTTATTTGTATACGAGCCGTAGACGATCATTGAGCCCATACCAAGCGAGAGCGAGTAGAACGCTTGTCCCATAGCGGCAAGCACCGAGCCGAAGGTGATTTTGGAAAAATCGGGGATAAGATAATACGCAAGCCCGTCTTTCACGCCTTCGCCAAGGCATAAAACGAAAACTACGACGGCGACGAGCAACACAAAGAGTGCGGGCATTAGAATTTTAGACGCCTTTTCAATCCCGCCTTTCACGCCTGCCATAACGACGATAAGCGCTAAAATCATAAAGATAGCGGTGAATAAAATTACCTGCCAGCTTTTTCCCGCGAATACGCCGAGATTGCCCGTGTTGCCAGCGAAGGAATTGGTGGCAAATTTGACGGTATATCCGCCTAAAACGGAGTAGTAACAAACGATAATCGTCGGCACGACGATGGCAATAAGCCCAATCCAACCGAGATTTTTATTTATCTTTTTATATGCGGAAATGGGGTTGGCTTGCGCGCGTCTGCCGAGAAAAATTTCGCAAATCATCGTAACCGCGCCGATAAGCAGTACGCATAAAATATATAAAAATACGAACGCCGCACCGCCGTTTTCCGCGGTCTTATAGGGAAACGCCCATAAATTGCCAAGTCCTACTGCCGAGCCTGCCGCGGCGAGAATAAACCCGATCCCGCTGGCAAACCCGCCTTTTTTGTTTTGTGTGTTTTCCATACGATCACCTTTATAAAGTAAGTTTTACTATTATATCAAAAACCCGCGAAGTAGTCAAATATATTGCTACGCTCGCGGGATAAATTATTCACTTTCCAAACCGTCGGTCAATTCTTCAAAGGTGATATCGAAAATTTTAAGAATTTTTAAAATATTTTGCAACGACGGCTCAACTTTGTTACATTCCCATTCGCTTACCCGTTGTTGTGTAGTTTGCATTTTGAGCGCAAAAGTTTTTTGGCTGATTTTGTGAAATCGCCGTAACTCTTTTAAGTTGTCGCCAAAAGTTTTCATATCAATATTTTACACTAAACACCGTGTTTTTATTTGACATACACTAAAATTAGTGTTATAATATATAGAATATTGAATTGGAGATTTTCATGATTAAAAAACTTTTGCTTTTCATCGTGTCATTTTTTTGCTTTTTTTGTTCAACGAGTTGTATTGGCTTTTATGGAATACCTTCTATTCCAAACGGGACAAATGGCAATCAAGCAAATACGCCACAAGAGGGAGAACAAGAAAGTCATGAGGGTGATTTTGGAAAAGAAGAATTGGTTAAAAATATGTTCTACACACATGGCGACTACAGCGACGGTACATATAGTTTTAGGAAAGGTAATACCCAAAATAATTCCTCGTTTGTTTATAGTTTTTCATATAATCCCGAATTAGATTTATATTATTGTGGTCATTTGGCGACAAGTAGAACAGAACTTGGTGCATTACACGACGACGGCTCTATTGTTTTTTCGTGGGGGGATATAGAAAATGGTTCTTTTTATGGATACCACGAAGCTAATTTTTATGGATACAACGAAATGGATAATGTGGCAAGGATAGAATTTACATTTGACAATCTTCAATTTAATGATGATTTATCATTAGGGGATAATTGTTCGTATCAAGTAACAAAAAACACTTTTAAGGCGTTAGAGAAAACTGAAGATATAGACGAGTATGCAATCACATGCTTTGAATGTATAGAGATAGCTATTGGATATGCGCAAACCATTCTTTATACGTATACAAGTAATATTGAGCTTTGGTGAAAAAGCAACAAGAAATAAAACACACAATGCTTTTCTTTCCGCATAGCATAGAGTATGAGAATACTTGAATACGACAGGGAACAAGCGGTGGCGTATGCAAAACAATGGGCGTATGCCCGCAATCCCAAATATTTTAATTTCAATTCTCTTGGCGGGGATTGTACCAACTTCGCTTCGCAATGCCTGTTTGCGGGCGCAATGCAAATGAATTTTACCCCCGATATCGGTTGGTATTATAAGAGTGCAAGCGATCGGGCGGCGGCGTGGACGGGTGTGGAATATTTTTATAACTTCCTTATAAATAACGCGCAAACGCCCATCGGAAACGGCGCA
>JAZOPU010000039.1:0-3933 GCA_045655705.1 Candidatus Scatosoma sp. | reverse complement strand
ACAAAGGCGAAGTTGCGAAAATTTATCTTGATAAATTTCGCAAAATCCCGTTTGTTGCAAACGCGGAAAAATGCGGTAAAATTTTCCTATCACATACAAAGGAGAATTTTGCCCTATGCATTCCGAAAATTACGGGAAACTTCAAGACACACTTTTTCATTTGCAGCAGGTGAACGAGCATTCAATGCAAGCGATCCTGTGCTTACAGGAGCTTTTTGCTTCGTACGACGTAGACGAAGACGTCGCGGAGCACAAGCGGACACTATTCCGCGTCATCGAAGGCGGAAAGTTTTCCCCGATATCGGGAAAAACGGAAAAAGAAATACCCGGCGCGGGGACGTCGGGTGAAGCAGAACAAGGCTTTGTAAATTTTACTGAAAAGGAGATTTCACAAATGCCAGCATATTTTAAAAAACTTATTGTCATTCAAAAGAAACGCTGTCGTGTGCGTATTCGCCCCTGCGGAAAAAACACGACGGGCTACGAGATCAGATACCGTGCGGAAGGTTACAATCTTTCCGCCAGCGGAAAGACGATCGAGCTTGCCAAAGCAAACTTTTTAAAAAAGCTTAAAGGCGCCAAGCCAAGCAATGAGATATCGCAAGACGCGCCCCCGACAACCTTCCATTCGTTTGCTACGTTCTATTTCGAGACAAAGCGCGTTCGGATCGTTGCCGCGGAAACCTATAAAAAGGATCTCTCCCGGTATAAGCTTTACCTTGAGCCATATTTTCAAGAAAAGCCACTCGCAAAGATTACGCTTTCGCAGTGCCAAAAGCTGATTGATGACGTCACGGAAGAAGAAAAATTTAAAACGGCGGAAGAGCTGCACTCGCTGATGAACGCAATCTTTAACTTTGCGATCGACAATCATTTAATCGTATACAATCCCTGCTCGGCGATTATACGTGAAGCGTACGAAAAAGAAACGAGCCTTGCTCTTACGAAGGACGAAGAACGCGAATTGCTCTCACAAATGCATAGCGAACCACTCTTTGAGGTTGCCTTGGCTCTTGCGCTCTACACCGGCTTACGGCCGAACGAGCTGAAAACAGCGCGAATCGACGGTGAATTTATCGTTGCTGAAAACAGCAAGCGCAAGCGCAAAGGAAAAACCACGCAACGCGTTGTGGAATACAAACGGATTTATATTTGCAATCGTTTGCGTTTATACCTTGCAAACGGATTGCCAACGCTTCCTACGCCACAGCTTTTACGGCGCCGCGTGAAAAAGGCTCTTCCGAACCACGTGTTGAAGGATCTTCGCAAAACGTTCAATACACGTTGCAAAGAGCTTGGCGTATCCGATCACGCGCGCAAGCACTTCATGGGCCACTCAATCGGCGCGCTCGACAAAACGTATACCGACCTTTCGGACGAATACCTTCTTTTAGAAGGTAAGAAGCTAAATAATTGGTAAAATGCCCCAAAACTGCCCCATTTTTTGAAAGTTGATATCGCCAAAACGCAAAAAAACGGCGGTTTTTCATAGATTTTTCTACAAAAAACCGCCGTTTTGGTTGAGGCGACGGGACTTGAACCCACGACCTTTTGGTCCCTAACCAAACGCGCTACCAAGCTGCGCTACGCCTCAATATGTATACGCCGTATCACGGTTTCCCCCGCTCAACAGCATTATAATTATACCCGCCTTACGCCTTTAAGTCAAGCGTTTTTTCGCCCTTTTTTTACTTTTTTAAAAATTTTTATTTCTTCTACTACTTCTTTCGTCCACATACCTATTTTTAAAATATTTGCGGGAGCAACGCTCCCGCAAAAAAATTACTTATTCTTTATATATTCGTCAATGGCTTTCGCCGCAACCTTACCTGCGCCCATTGCCTTGATAACCGTCGCCGCGCCCGTAGCCGCGTCGCCGCCGCAATACACGCCTTCTATAGAAGTTTTACCCACTTCGTCCACCGCGATTTCACCGCGTTTTTTCGTTTCCAAACCGGGCGTAGTTGCTTTGAGCAAGGGGTTGGGAGAAGTGCCGAGCGACATGATTACGCAATCGACGGGAATGACAAATTCACTGCCTTCCACTACCTTGGGCGAACGTCTACCGCTTTCGTCCGGTTCACCAAGCTCCATTCTCACGCACTCGATACCTTTCACCCAGCCGTATGCAGGGGAACGGGGATCGCTTTCGGGCGTTGCCAAAATACGCGTGGGGTTGGTGAGCAGGTCGAAAATGATACCTTCTTCTTTCGCGTGCTCGATCTCTTCACGGCGCGCGGGCAATTCTTCTTCGCCACGGCGGTAGATAATATGCACTTCCGCGCCCAAGCGTTTTGCCGTTCTCGCCGCGTCCATAGCCACGTTACCGCCACCCACGACGGCTACGCATTTGCCGTGCTGTATGGGCGTATGACTGCCCGTAAGATACGCTTTCATAAGGTTAGAACGCGTCAAAAATTCGTTTGCGGAATACACGCCCTTTAAGCTTTCGCCGGGGATATTCATAAACTTGGGAAGTCCTGCGCCCGAGCCGATAAACACCGCTTCAAAGCCGTATTCGTCTTTAAGCTCTTCAATGGTAATAACGCGCCCGATAACCATATTCGTTTCCACTTTCACGCCAAGCGCAATCAAGTTTTCCACTTCTTTTCTCACGATCGCTTTGGGCAAACGGAATTCGGGAATACCGTACACGAGCACACCGCCCGCCACGTGCAACGCTTCAAACACGGTTACGTCGTAACCCATTTTTGCAAGATCGCCCGCGCAAGTCAAGCCCGCAGGTCCGCTACCAACGACCGCCACCTTATGCCCGTTGCTTTCGGGCTTTTCCGCTTTCGTTGTCGCGTTTTGGTTATGCCAATCGGCAACAAAACGCTCTAATCTACCGATACCCACAGCTTCGCAACCCGCTTTAATCCCGCGGGTGCACTTACCTTCGCATTGCGTTTCCTGCGGACATACGCGCCCGCAAACGGCAGGGAGCGAAGAATCTTTTGCGATAATTTGATACGCCGCTTCAAAATCCCCTTCCGCAACTTTGGCGATAAATTCAGGGATCGCGATATTGACGGGACAAGCCGTCACGCAAGGACGGTTTTTACAGCCTACGCAACGCTTTGCTTCTTCGATTGCCTGCTCGGCGGTGTAGCCAAGGGCAACTTCTTCAAAGTTACCGTTTCTAACGAGCGGGTCTTGGGTGGGCATAGGATTTTTTAACGGCGACATATTAAACTTTGCCATTTTATTTCACCTCCTGCTTGAAAAGGTTGCAAGCTTCTTCTCTTTCGTGCGCTTCAAATTCCGCATACGAGCGCGAACGGCTCATAGCTTCGTCGAAGTCGATTTGGTGTCCGTCGAATTCAGGTCCGTCCACGCACGCGAACTTCATTTCTCCGCCGACCGTCAACCGACATCCGCCGCACATACCCGTGCCGTCGATCATGATCGGGTTCATGGACGCGATCGTTTTCACGTTATATTCTTTGGTCGTGGCGCAAACGAATTTCATCATAATAAGCGGTCCGATCGTGATGACTTCGTCGAACTGTTCGCCCTTTTCGAGCATTTCTTTCAAGGGCACGCACACGTTCCCTTGACGCCCGTACGAGCCATCGTCCGTCATCATATACATAGAAGTAGAAACGGCTTTGAATTCGTCTTCTAAGATTACGAGATCTTTGTTTCTAAACCCGATAATCGACGTAACTTCCGCGCCCTGTTCTTTCAAGGCTTTGGCAACGGGCAACGCGATCGCGCAACCTACGCCCCCGCCCACGACGCATACTTTCTTCAAGCCGTCTACGTGCGTAGGCCTGCCAAGCGGGCCGACGAAGTCGGGAATATAATCCCCTACGTTTTTGTGATTGAGCAGTTCCGTCGAACCGCCGACGACTTGGAATATAATAGTAACCGTCCCCTTTTCGCGGTCGTAGCCCGCGATCGTGAGCGGTATACGCTCGCCGTCCTCAC
>JAZOPU010000038.1:0-4868 GCA_045655705.1 Candidatus Scatosoma sp. | reverse complement strand
ATCACCGATTTCCGCCATTGCAAGTGTATTGTCGCCGTCAATCGTGATACTCACTGCGCCCGTTGCGTTTTGTAGGCGGGTATTGAGAAACGTGCCGATCTCTTCTGTATCCGATCCGTCTACGAACTCGTCATCGCCGTCTACCCATTCGTCCGTATTCTCCGTCCCGCACCCTGGCGGTTCGGTGTTTCCGCTATTCGAACACTTGCGCAACGTACTAAGACCAAAACCGCCAAGCACGATAATCAACACAAAGCATATAATCGCAATGAAAATTCTTTTACTCTTCTTCATTGAGCGATTCCCCCATTGCGTTTAACGCCATTACCGCCAACGCCTTTTGAACGCTTACGGTTGCCCGATAATCAACAGCTTTGGATATCACAGCAGCGTCCACTTTTCCAAGCACGGGATCCGTATCCGGCGAAAAAAGCGCGTCCAGCAGTTTTAAATCGCCTTGGATCGGTGTAACTGATGAAAGCTTTACAGGCGCGGTTTGTGCTTGCGTCGTGGCGGGCTTCGCACCAGGTGTTTGTGATTGTGCCGTTTGTGCTTGCGGTTGTGCTTGTGCGATTTCTAAACGGCGCAACAATACTTTCACAAGCTTCTCTGGATCAATACCTTCTTTGTATTGCAAAAGCTCGTCCCCGGCAATTCGGCGAAGTGCGGAAACCGCTGTCGAATATGCTGGATTGTCTTGTTTCTTCTTCATTCTATCCCTCCCCGTTTTAATTGTTCAATCTCTTGCCGTAGCCTTTTATTTTCAAGTTCCAATTCCCCTGCGCGGAGCGTTTCCGTAATTGCCATTATCGCGAGCACCACAAACGCAAATAAATATAACAGCCTTCCGATCCCCATTTCTTCCTCCGTGTTCGCGGAGATTAACTATTGTACTTCTTCTCGATCTCCGCCCAATATTTCGCTTCCGCTTTTCTTCGCTTCTTTTCGTCCCTAATTGCCTGCCGTTCCGCTTTCTTTCTCGGTTTCTCCCACGGCGTGCTAAAATAATCGTCGTCAAAAAACTCCCTTGCCCTGCCTGTTACAATTTGCACTATACACCATATAAAAACTGCTGATACACACAGCACGGAAACAATCGCCCGCACCGTCATTTCGTCTATCGACACGATCCAATCCAAAAATCCATTCATAAAATTCACTCCTTTTTTACGGGGATTATCCGCTCCCCGCGGGCGGTTTGTTTATGTGCCAACTTCGCAAGTGTTTAGCTCGTTGTTACGGGGATTATCCGCTCCCCGTGGCGTACTTTGCTTGGCAACACAAAGTGTTTACCATTCACCATACTCGATATGCACGCTTTCTTTCTTCCCGATCAGCGCGCCTTCGACCGCTTTTTGCACTTCTTTGGCTTCCGCTTCCGTCTTGAAAATTCGACTGCTCGGAAACCGCATTCCGCTCTCGAATAAAATATACACCTTCCAACCTTTCATTGTTGAGCCTCGCTATGATAACCTTCCAACTTTTCCTTTATACGTGCAATATCTTTCTTATTACTGTCTATCAGCTCATCAATACTGCTCAATAGCTCATTCCACTTTTTGTTTAATTTTTCATTAAACTGAATATGCGTAAAATCCAGAAATAACCCCTTTACCTTATCCCGTATGCCGTTGAAACGCGTTAAGTACTCTAAATCCATTTCACTTTGTTTAAGCTTCTCAATGCAATTCTCTACCGCTTCAATCTCGCTCGAAGATAGCATTCCAATCAGGCGAAAATTTTTTGCTGGCATAAGACGTCTTTCGTATTCATTAATCCAAAACCAATTCCCGTCAACCGCGCCGACGGCGTACTTCCCGAAGCGATCCCGTTCCACTCCACCGCGATAATCGTAATCGTATACATAGGCAAGACCTTTCGGACATTTAGATTTATCAAATTGCTTTTGGTGTTCTTCAAATTCCTTTGCCAGCTCGTCCCACGTTAAACGATAGCGCTTGTATCTTTTCCCTTTTTCTCTATCGCTTTTTATCAGTTCAAAAACCCAATTTTCCTCGCGTGGACGATACGCTTCAAAAAAGATATTTTCGCTTTCATAACAATATATCGACACCTCATATCCGAAGTATTGAGATTCTCTCGGAAGTCGTACGCGCAATGATTCACCGCAATACTCGTTACCAGGAACAACTTTGCAACGCGAACGCGCAATTTTAAATTTATTCATTCGCTCACCTCACGTATCGGATTGTCGTGGATATTCCCGATCACCGTTATATACTTTGAAAAATCTTCTTGCGGGAACATATCGATATCGCGGTTTGAATTAGAAAGCGGTTTGCAAATCCAGCCAAGATAATAATCTTCGTCTTTCCACTCAATTATGAAATCGTCATCGATAAGCTCGCCGTCCGAATAAAATGAATATCGTATAATATCGCCTGTTTGGACTTGTTTTCCGTTCTTGTCGACGCGGGGAAGATAAAATGCTTTCAAGTTTTTTATTTCGATTTTTAACGTTTTATTTTCTTGTTCCGCACATACCCCTTTCGCCACCATAACCACAAGAACCATAAAAACGAAAACCAAACCAATTGCCAAACACCATTCAAAGACTTCTCTCATTCGCTCACCTCAACGGACACCAATCAGGTGTTTCTCCTGCACAAACATATACGTCTATCGTTTTTCGTTTCATCGCCTTACATTTGCATTGTCCTGCATTATCATTTGACGTTCGTGGATATTGACAATAATCGCAATACAAGCAAGACTTCACCTGAACCAAATCCAAACCGTCTACGGCGTACCCGCCAGCTCTACCTTCCAACAATACGCATTTCGTACCGCATATTTCAAATTCTTCGGATCGTACTGTGAAAATCTTCTTTTTATTTTCTTCCGAAACGCGATACTTGCTATTCATTTTTACTTTATCGCCTATCTTCATTCGCTTTCACCCATAAGCTCGGGCTTTATAAATTTGCAAAACAAATCTACTGCCCGCTTCGCCCAATACTTGAAATCTTTCTTAACCCCGTAAGACCACAAATTGTATTCGTCGTCGCCGTCCAATTCAACATCGTATTTCTCAAGCAAATCTATCACCCTGTTAACAAACTCACTTTCGCAATATGCTTCAATACTGTCTATTTCTTCAAGGCAAGCCTTTTTATCTTTATACCGATTAAACCACTCGTGTTCTTTAATGAAATTTTTCATTGCGTCTATGGAGTTTTCAAGGTCAAACACTTTAAAAAACAGTTTATCCAACAAGTAATAGTTACTACAACGTATCATAAGCTTTATAAAACTTTCTGTCTTTGGCGTTTCTGTCCATTTGTAATACGCACTCGTTTCCCCACCTATCGATAAGCTGTATTTATCAAGGTCAAGAGTGTAATACAGTACTCCACTACTTTCTTCATCAACAAGGCGATACCTGATAATTCGGCTATTCAATTTTTCAACGCTCATTCGCTCACCCCCATAAAGTTCGTAGGTTTGAGTTTTGAAATATCTACTATGGGCTTGTGATACGTCTTGTGCGCTTCCAGCTTCTCGGCTTTGCGCTTTTTCTCTTCCTGCTCTTTCAAGTACTCGTCGCAGGTGGCAAGCACTAAATCGCCCGTTTCCTTGCTTATCATTCCAAACATAACGTGCAATAACGTTTGTCCTTTTGTATGCTTTATGAAAAGTGGTAACGCGTCTTTATCTACTTGATCAAGGGTATCAATGATCGCTTGCTTTTTGGTTTGCTCACTCATACTCACACCCCCTTACAGCCTATCCCGTATTGCCATAAGATACACTTCAAGCTGAACTTTTCCTATCATAACCGACGGTTGGTCTTTATATTTTGCTCGATACAAGAAAAATATAGGTCCTTTTTCTTCAATCTCTTCCGCCTCGGACAGAAGACTTTGATTACTTATCGTGTTCACTTCTAAAACGTTGATGATATCAAAATTTTTCAAGGTGCACCAATAACCGACTTTCCCAAACGGTGTGCGAAAATCGTCGCGATAATACCAATTTTTATAATCACTCAAAAAAAACCGTATCGCGTCGCGTGTAGTAAACTTATATCTTTTCTGCGGACTTTCGCTAAATCCGACGTTGGATTTTTCCGAAACACTCATTTCCGCGTCCGCTTCGATCGTTTCCATTTCCACGCGCATATCTTCCTGCGCTTCGTCCGCTTCGTCGTATTCGTCTACGTCGTAGTCAAGCCCACCGCCTTGCCAAACTTCGCCCTCGTCAGGCTCGTATTCGTCCCTTTCGGGTATATATTTTTGCTCGATCTCTTCGCCAGACTCGGATTTTCCCGACGTCGGGAAAATTTCACTCTCGCCGTCGTTCGCGACCGTGCTTTCTTGTGGTTCGCGTTGCGTATCAATCGCATATTTAACCGTTGGATTGAGGTATTCGTTATTGTTAATCAACGTTACTATCCGTTGAGTAACTTGCGCCCAAGATAAGAAAACCGTAAAAATTTCTTTAAACGTTTCCGTGTCCTTTCTAATCGTCAAGCCCTTATGGTTATAGTCTAAACTTAAATAGTTCCTATAACTACCGCCAAGCCCGTACGCGTGCTTGATATAATCAACAAATTCTGAATGTAACGGATTTTCTTTGTATTTTTTATAAATCCTTACGGCTTGATTTTCGTAACTCGTCAACGCCGTTTTTATCGCACTTTCCCGTTCTTCTTCGCTTACTTCCTGCGCTTCGCCAGGCTCGGATTTTCCCGACGTCGGGAAAATTTCACTCTCGCCGTCGTCGTTGTCTTCGGGGAAAATCGACTGTTGCCCAGGCAATACGTCAGGATTGCTCGCAGGCAATGCCTTGGGCTTTTTCTTGCTTTCCACGTAATTGTTTGCATACGTAAGCAAATCAAAATCTTC
>JAZOPU010000037.1:0-2264 GCA_045655705.1 Candidatus Scatosoma sp. | reverse complement strand
TTAAAGATTATATAGCTTTCTGCAGGCTAACAAGCGTGTTTACCCGCGTGGTAGCCGTAAGAAATAATAGATAAAATAAGTATGTAGAAAGTTTTTTTGTAGCCGTGTAAGACGTGAGTTCAACTCTCACCACCTCCACCAAAAATGCGTGCCTTGTCATAGCCGACAAGGCACGCGTTTTCTTGACTTTTACTTGTTTTTATGATATAATAAATATAAGCGAGGCGTTCTGTTTGATAAAGATGTAAAATTATTCTTTGGTGTTTTGGTGCTTGCGATAATTTGCGGGCGAAAGGTTCTCTTTTTGTTTGAAAATAAGCCCGAAATAGTTGGCAGACGAAAATCCGCAAAGCTCGGAAATTTCCTCGATACTTTTTCTTGTGCCAAGTAAATATTCTTTGGCTTTCGTGATACGTAAGGACAATAAAAAGTCAATCAGCGTACAGTCCATATGCTTTTTAAAACCGTAGGAAAGGGCGGTTTTGGATACAAAAAACTGCTCGGCAAGATCTTCTAACGTCAGTTTTTCCGAGTAATGCTCGTGAAGATAATCAATGACCTTCAAAAGCAGGGGCGGAATACTGTTTTTTGCGGTGATTTTGGGGATATACTCGCTTTGTTGCCATTTCCCAAGCGAAAGTATGATATACGACACGATGGTGTGCGTGATCGACTGTTCGTATTTTTTAGGCAAAGGCTCGCTGAGCGCGTCGAGATGCGTGGTTAGCATTTCTGTTTCCCGTTCCGACGGTTTGATGATTTGTAGCGACTTTGCATCGAGTACGTCTTTTTGAAATTCGTCTAAATAGTTAGCCGAAACGTTGATATTGTAGCGTTCAAACGGTCCGCCTTCCGTTTTATGTAAAACGTGCGGGGGGATCACGATCACGATAGGTGCTTCCAAATTAAATAACGCGTTGGAAAGGAAAAAGCTTCGCGAGCCACTTTTGAGAAAGTAAATTTCATAATGCGGATGCGAATGTAAATCGTGCATAGACCACTCGTTTGTGTGTACGGATTTTTCAATTTCAATAAACGACATAAGTTCTCCACTTTTTAATTTCTATGTAATTTAACAAAATATTATCATTTATTATATTGAATGTCAAGCAAATTTGCGTTATAATAATGGGGAAATAAAAAAGAAGGAGAAATTCCCTATGATTAAAATTTTACAATACGGTGAAGGAAACTTTTTGCGCACGTTCGTGGACGTGTATTTTGATACGCTTACCAAAGAAGGCGTGGATACCTACGCGGTAAATATCGTGAAACCCATTACATTCGGTACGTTGGAACGTTTTGAAAAGCAAAACAACAAATATCACATCGTTTTGCGCGGTGTGGAGAATGGCAAGGACGTGGAGAACGTGTACGCAATCGACGCTTTGCAACAAGTGATTGATCCGTTTGCGGACGCGGACGCGTATTACGCTTTGGCAAAAGATCCCGAGCTTAAAATTATCGTGTCCAACACGACGGAAGCGGGTATTTGCTTTAACGCAAACGACGAGCAAAGCGGTTTTGAAAAAATCACCTATCCTGCAAAGCTCACGAAATTCTTGCTGGAAAGATTTAACGCAGGTCTTGACGGGGTATACCTTATGCCCGTAGAACTTATCGACAACAATGCGGACGAGTTGAAAGCATGCGTGGATAAATATATCGAGCTTTGGAGCTTACCCCAAGCGTTTAAAAAATGGAACGACGAAAATAACTTCTATTGCAATACGCTCGTGGATAGAATCGTATCGGGATATCCCCGCGACGAGCAAACGAAAGCACACTTGGAAGAGCTGATCGGCGAGAAAGACGAACTCGTATCCGTTGGCGAGCCGTTCGGGCTTTGGGCAGTGGAAAACAAGGGTGATATTGCTAAATATATCAAAGAAGGCGTGCACAATATCGAAGTTGTATTGACGAATGATATTAAATATTATAAGAAGAGAAAGGTACGCGTGCTCAACGGTAGCCATACCAACCTCGTTCCCGCAGGTTTGATGCTGGGCGCGGAAACGGTGTTCGACTGTATGAAAGACGAAAAACTTTCTTCGTTCGTAGAAACGACGCTCACGAATGAAATCAATCCTTTCGTATCCGACGATATTGCCGCAACGACGGTATTTGCGGAAAGCATTAAGAGCCGTTTCTTGAACCCGTATTTAAACCACCAACTCATTAGCATTGCGCTTAACTCCATTTCTAAATGGCGCGCCAGAGTATTGCCTAGCTTTAAAGAGTACTATGAAGCAAACGGCAAGCTT
>JAZOPU010000036.1:0-9338 GCA_045655705.1 Candidatus Scatosoma sp. | reverse complement strand
GGTAAAAATATGAAAGAAAAAATAAAACGACAAAAACCCGTTTCCATTGGCGGTCAAGCGGTGATGGAAGGGGTTATGATGCGCGGAAAAACGGCGATGGCGACGGCGGTGCGCGATCCTAAGGGCGAGATACAAATCGAGTCCGAGCGTTTAACCTCCCCTGAAAAACAAAGTAAATTTTCCCGTTTACCGTTCGTTCGCGGGGTGGTGAATTTCATTCGCTCGCTCGTGGACGGCAACCGTATTTTAATGCGCAGTGCCGACGTGGCGATCGAAGAAGAAGACGAACCGCCTACCAAAGCGGAAAAATGGCTGGAAGAAAAGCACGGGATTGATCTTGGCGGTGTGCTTAACGCGTTTGCGACGGTGCTCGGTGTAGTGCTTGCCGTGCTCATTTTCGTTGCGCTCCCGCAGTTTATCACGGGCTTTTTGCCCTTTGATAAAACGAGCACGGGCTTGGACGGGCTTTGGTTTAATTTAATCGAAGGCGGTATACGCCTAATCGTATTTATCACGTATATCTTATTGATATCTCTAATCCCGTCGCTCAAACGCGTGTTTATGTATCACGGTGCGGAACACAAAACCATTTCCTGCTATGAAGCAGGGAAAGAACTCACGGTGGAGAACGTGCGTTCTTGCCCGCGCGTGCACGACCGTTGCGGTACGACCTTTTTATTTCTCGTTATGATCGTGAGCATACTCGTGTTCTCGATTGCCAACGTGCTTGTGGCGGGGTGGCTGTATACGGACAATAACACGCTCAACGGCGTTTTGCGGTTTGTGTTTAAATTGTTGCTACTTCCCGTGGTTGCAGGCGTGTCTTATGAAATTTTACGTTTGCTTTCCAAAACGAAAAGCAAAATATTCTTTATTTTCAAAGCCCCCGGGCTGTTGTTGCAACGACTGACCACGCGCGAACCCGACGATAAAATGATCGAATGTGCAATCGTGGCTTTTGAAACGGTGCTTAAAATGGACGCCGACCCCACCATTCCCGAAAAGGTGTTCGCCACGACGGGAAAAATGAGCGCGCTACTCAAAAACACGAAAAAACGTTTTGCGAGCAAGGCGATTGAAGAAGACGAGGCGGAATGGATATTTGCAATCGTTTTGAATATGCCAAAGAGCGCGGTAGTAACTTCGGAGCGAATTATAAAAGCCCCGCAGGCAAAAGAGATTATCCGCATTGCCGACGAGCGTTTGACGGGCAGACCGCTTTGGTATATTATCGGAGATACGGATTTTTGCGGTTATAAAATCAAGGTGGACGAGCGCGTGCTCATCCCCCGCCCTGAAACGGAAGAGCTTGCAATGATGGTAGTGCAAGCAGCGGAAGAAGGACAAGCGGTGCTTGATCTTTGCACGGGTAGCGGTGCGATTGCCATTGCCGTTGCCAAAGAAACGGAAAAATATAATAGAAAAGTCAAAGTAACGGCACTGGATATTAGCGCAGAAGCATTAGAGCTTGCCAAAGAAAACGCGGAAATGAACGGCGCGGATATTTTGTTCGTGCAGTCGGACTTGTTTTCAAGGCTTCGCGGTCGGTTTGATATTATCGTTTCCAACCCCCCGTATATTCCTAGCAAAGACATTGAGAATTTGCAAACGGAAGTCAAAGACCACGAGCCTATGCTCGCGCTCGACGGCGGGGAAGACGGTTTGGATTTCTACCGTCGAATTGCCGACAGCGCGCCCAAATATCTCGGTCGCGGGGGTATGCTGATTATGGAAGTGGGCATTGGCGAAGCGGAAAAGGTGGTAAAGCTTTTCAAATCAAGCGCGTACTCTATGATTATCAAGGATTTTAACGGTATTGATAGATACGTGAAAATAATGTTTTAAGGGGATGGTTTCGTGCTGAAAAAACTTGATGCAATCAAACAACGCTACGTGTTTTTATCGGAAAAGCTTGCCGATAACGATACGCTTTTAGATATGTCCCTTTGGCAAAAATATTCCAAGGAACAGGCGGAGCTTGCGCCCACGGTGGAAAAATACGACGAATATGTAACCACCGAGCGAGAAATGAACGACGCGTTCGCGCTCGCGGAAGAAGAAACGGACGCAGAAATGAAAAAAATGCTCACCGACGAAGGCTATGCGTGTAAAGAAAAGCTTGCGATACTTTTAAACGATTTAAAGATTTTGCTTTTGCCCAAGGATAAAAACGACGAAAAGAGCTGTATTTTAGAAGTACGCGCGGGTACGGGCGGAGAAGAAGCGGCGCTGTTTGCAGGCGAGCTTTGCCGTATGTATCTCAATTATTGCGCGGCGCATAGACTGCGCGTGGAAGAGATTGACGTGAGCGAAACGGAGCTTGGCGGTGTGAAAGAAGCGGTGTATAGCGTAACGGGCGCGGGCGCGTATAAGCTTTTAAAATACGAAAGCGGGGTGCATAGAGTGCAACGCGTGCCCGCCACGGAAACGCAAGGGAGAATTCACACTTCCGCGGCAACGGTTGCCGTGCTTCCCGAAGCGGAAGAAGTGGAAGTGGAGATAAACGATAAGGATATAAGAATAGACATTTTCCATTCGGGCGGTGCAGGCGGACAAAACGTGAATAAAGTGGCTTCCGCCGTGCGTATCACGCACTTCCCCACGGGGATTGTCGTAACCTGCCAAGACGAACGCTCGCAACTAAAAAACAAAGAACGCGCGTTCAAGGTTTTGCGTTCAAGAATTTACGATTTCTATAACGGACAAAACGCCAAAGCGCGCGAAGAAAACCGCCGAAGTATGGTGGGGTCGGGGGATAGGAGCGAGCGCATACGCACGTATAACTTCCCGCAAAGCAGAGTAACCGATCATAGAATAGGTTTAAGTCAATATAATCTCGACGTATTTATGACGGGGGATATCGATTCAATGGTGCAAGCGCTTGCGATCGCCGATCGCGAAGCCCTGCTTGCAAGCTCGGAAGAATAAGAAAACCGACCTTTCAAAAGGTCGGTTTTGCTTATGCGCGGTTTAGCCGTTCCCGTTTTTTGTTAATAAAGTACAGTGCAAGATCAACGCATACGAACGCGAGATTGATTAAATACAACACGAGCACGTAATTGATATTTCCGCCTACAATTTTTCCCGTGATTCCCGCGATATATCCGATAATGATCGCAAAGGTGAATAACACGCTTTTTCCTTTCGTGCTTTTCGACGTCGCGCTCTTATAAACGGATATGGGCCACGAGATTCCAAAACACACGAGCATAATACTTTCAAAAACAGTAACCATAATAAAAACACTCCTTTTACTTTTCCATACCATTATACACTTGACAAAAACAAAAGTAAAATATATAATTATTATGAAATTGATAACTTTTACTTATCGTTTTGGGAGAGTATTATGGAATTGCAAAAGCTTAAATATTTTTATACGGTAGCAAAAACGGGGCACGTAACGCGGGCGGCGGAAAGCATTTGTATTGCGCAACCTGCGCTCACGCAAGCGATCAAGTCGCTCGAAAGCGAGCTTGGTGTTCCGTTGTTTGCCAAAAAAGGCAGGAATATCGTGCTCACGCAGTACGGCGAATATTTGCAAAAACGCTTGGAAAGCATTTTGCCTGAGTTCGACGGATTGACCTTGGAGATGAATAGCCTTAAACAGCGGGTGCGTAGGACGGTGCGTTTAAACGTATTCGCCGCTTCTTCGTTGGTGGTGAAGACTATCGTAAATTTTAGAAAAAAGTACCCCGACGCGGTATTCGATTTTGAACAGCACGAAGAAAAATACGATTGCGACGTGATCATCACCACGAACGGTATGCGCGGAGAAATTTTGCGCGGGTATAAAAAACAATCCGTCAAAGAAGAAAAGATTTACCTTGCCGTACCTAAGACGTCGCGCTATGCTACGCGCGGGGAGATACGGCTTGAAGAAGTGCGAGAAGAAGAGTTCGTTATGTTCACTTCATCGAGATTGTTCGGGGTTATTTGTAACCGTTTTTGCAGGGATTCGAGGTTTGAGCCGAAAATATTATTTGAATCGGATTCTCCCGCCACCGTACAAGATATGATCGGCACGGGCATGGGCATAGCCTTTTGGCCCGAATATTCGTGGGGAAAGCTGAATAATAAAAACGTCGTATTAATTCCGATTGCCGAGCCGGAATGTAAAAGGGAACTGATTATAGGCGTGCGTGAAGAAAGCTCGTCGATATACGCCGAAGAATTTTATAAAGAACTCGTCCGCCAAATTTAATCCCGACCGCCCCAACCGCTTGCCAAACGAAAACGGAAATGATATAATAAAATAAAAGGAAGTGTTTTTATGAAATATATTGAACTGACCATTCATACCACGACGGAAGCGAGTGAAATTATTTCCGATATCATGTGGAACTACACGGATTTTGGCGTTACCATTTGCGATAGGAACGATATTATCGCGCTCCAAAACGCAAAGGATAGCACTTATTGGGATTATATGGACGACGAACTTACCGAAAATAAGCCTTCGGACGTGCTCGTCAAGTGTTATATCGCGGAAGACGTTGCAAACACGACCATTTCTCAAATTCTTGCCGATATCCAAAACGCCAAAGATTTGAGCGGTGGTGCGCTCCCGTTCGGTACGTTAGAAGACACCAAGCGCAGTGTGGACGGCGACGATTGGATCGACGTTTGGAAAAAACATTTCCGTCCCATACCCTTGGGCAAGATTACCGTCGTGCCCGAATGGATAGACTATACGCCAAAAGCAGGCGAATATATCGTGTTGCTCGATTCCAATATGGCTTTTGGAACGGGTGAACACGAAACGACGTCTATGTGCGTGGAATGGTTGCAAAACTTTATCACGAGTGAAACGGTTTGTATCGACGTGGGTTGCGGTAGCGGTATTTTGGGTATTGCCGCGCTCAAACTGGGCGCAAAAAAAGCATATCTTACGGATATTGACCCTATTGCGGTGGAGAGTGCAACGCATAACTGTGCGCTCAACGGCGTAGCCGAGCGCGCGGTGGTGGCGCACTCCAACCTTTTGGAAAATACGGATATTCAAGCAGATCTTATGGTGGCGAATATCACGGGGGAAGTATTGAAAATGCTCGCGCCGTCTATTCCCAAAAATTTGAAAAAAGACGGCGTATTGGTTTTAAGCGGTATCATTGAAAGCCGTTTGGAAATGGTGAAAGCGTCTTATGCGGACGTGGGAATGCAGGTAGTGGAAGAAAGAAGAAAGGGCGAATGGTATTCGCTCGTATTAAAGCATAAAGGGGCATAAAATGTCTGCGCTGAAACGGTTCTTTGTGGACAAGGTAGAACAGTACACTTCGCTCACGGGCGAAGAGTTTGAGCACGCCAAAAACGTGCTCCGTATCGGCGTGGGCGCGGAAGTGATTTTGCTGGATAACAGCGGAAAAGAATACACGGCGATCGTGACGGCGGTGGAGAAAAAGCAAATGACGCTCCATATCGTGCGCGAAGAAATGGGCGGGCGTGAGCCGAAAACGGATATTTGCCTGCTTTTTGGGTATTTGAAAAACGCGGACAAAAACGAGTTTATCGTGCAAAAAGCCGTGGAGCTTGGCGTGAACAAAATCGGCGTGTTCTCTTCGGAATTTTCTTCCGCGTATATGAACGAAAATAAGCTTGAAAGACTGAATAAGGTGGCAAAGGAAGCGGCGAAACAATGTTTGCGCGCCTATGCTCCGCAAGTGGTGTATTTCGATACGCTTGAAAAAGCACTTGGATTTGGCGGAATAAGTGAAAATAAAATTTTCGCTTGTGAGTTTGCCGGGAGCAGTCAAACGGATATTGCCAAGCTTAAAGGCACAACGACGCTCGTTGTGGGTAGTGAGGGCGGTTTTTCCGAAAAAGAAGAACAAACGGCAAACGCACTCGGTTATAAGAGCGTAACGCTCGGAAAACGCATTTTGCGCGCGGAAACGGCGGCGGTCGCACTCACGGCGGTGGTCGCGTTCGCTTTGGGAGAATGGCAACGATGAAAGCGGTGGTGATTACGCTCGGTTGCAAGGTCAACGACGTGGAAAGCGGATCGATTATACGCGGTTTGGAAACGCTCGGCTACGAAGTTTCCCGAGAGCTTGCTCCTGCCGATTTATACGTTATCAACACCTGTGCGGTAACAGCGGAAGCGGAGCGAAAAAGCCGTCAAACGCTGGGGAAAGCGTTGAAAGCGGGCGGGGAAAATGCAAAAATTATCGTGTGCGGTTGCGCGAGTGAAAAAAACGCGCAAGCGTTTTTGGATAAAGGCGCGTTCGCCGTGGTGGGGGCGCAAAGCAAGAACCGTGTTTTAAAGATCGTGCAATCAGGTTTTGCGATGTGCGGGGAACAGGTTTGCAAGGCGAACGGCTATGAAGAAATGCCGCTTCCCCATTGCTTGAAAACGCGGGCGTTCGTGAAAATTCAAGACGGCTGCAACCGTTTTTGTTCCTATTGCGTGATACCTTATCTTCGGGGCAGAAGCAGGAGCAGGAGCGTGGAGAGCGCGACGGAAGAAATTTTATCGTCCACGGCAATGGAAACGGTGGTAACGGGTATTGATATTTCCGATTACCGCGACGAACAGGGGCGCAATCTCACGGATTTGATGCTTGCCGTGAAAGACGCTAACACGCGTATTCGTCTTGGGTCTATGGAAGTGAGTTTGATAACGGAGCGATTTTTAAACGCCTTAAAACAAGTGAAAAATTTTGCTCCGCAATTCCATTTATCCTTGCAAAGCGGATCTAATAACGTACTAAAAAGTATGAATAGGCATTACACGCGCGAAGAATATTTAGAAAAGTGCAGAATGATCTATGAAGCGTTTGAAAACGCCGCGATCACGACGGATATTATCGTAGGATTTCCCACGGAAACGGAAGAAGATTTTTTACAAAGCGTGCAAATCGTGGAAGAAGCGGGTTTTTCCCAAATCCACGCCTTTCCTTATTCCCCGCGCGAAGGCACGAACGCATTTAAGAAATATAAAGAACTGCCGTTTGCCGTGAAAAAAGAACGCGTGGAAAGATTGCTGGGGGCTGGCGCAAAGCAAAAAGAAAAATACTTAAAAGGGTGCGTAGGCAAAACGTTCACGTTTGTGCCTGAAAATTTAATAGACGGCTACACGGAAGGGTACACGGAAAACTATATCCGAACCTACGTGTTAGGCGGGGTGGAAAAGCGTCCGTTTGCCGTGAAGGTCATTGGGCTTTTTAAAGACGGTGTAAAAGCCGAACGCATATAAAAGGAGTAAAGAAAATGGAAAACTGTATTTTTTGTAAAATTATCAAAGGGGATATTCCTTCTCCGCGGTTATACGAAGACGATAAAATGATCGTGATCAGGGATATTGAACCCAAAGCAAAGTTGCATTATTTGTGTATCCCCAAAACGCATTTTGCGCTACTCGACGAAATGGACGCGGAAAAAGCGGAAACGCTCAAATACTGCTTTGAAACGATTGCAAAAATCAAAAACGAGCTTGGCTTGCAAGAGGGCTATCGCATCATTATCAACCAAGGCGAAAACGGCGGTCAAACAGTGCATCATTTGCATATCCACCTGCTCGGCGGAGAAGTTTTGGGCGGTTTTTAAAAAGGCTCTATCATAAACTCTAGTTGATTTTTTACGGAAAAACACTGCGAAATACTTCGCTTTTTGCTCGGTTACAGACCGCAGAGGGTATGCGCTCTCGCAAAACACTTGTCTTTCTTGTGTTTTTCTCGTAAAAGCGTGCCAAGGCACTAATCAACCATTTTTTATGATAAAGCCTTAAAAAATCAGGTATAAAAACTCAATATGCAGTCAATAATCCTTCCGTAAATCACGGGAGGATTTTTCTATGCGCTTTCAAAAACTTGGGCTAATGCTTGCTTGCGCGTTGCTCGTTTGCGTTTGCGCGTTCGTGCGTACCCTGAAAATAAGCGCATTCCAAGGTTTTCAAGGCGAAAGAACCTTTTATTTATATTCCTTGTCTTCGCAATCGCAAGTCAAACGCACGCTTTCTTTGTCAGACGTGGACGATATCAAGGGCGAAAGCATCACGCTTGATGAAAAGGTTGATCTTGAAAGCGTTCTTGAAAAATACGACGCCTATATAATTATGGAAGAAACCTGCGAAAAAACCACTTCGTATTATTGCTATTCTCCGCGTTTGCATGAAAGTGTAATAATTGACGGTACTCCCGTAAATTTGCATATAGCAATCGGGGAAGATACGACCACGCTCGGCACGCCTATTATTTTCGGCGGATTTTAAAAAAACACGTTTAAAAGAAGGAAAAGTGGCAAGAATATACATAACGAAACTCGGAGGGTTAAAAAATGAAAGAACAAAACGAACAAAAGGAAAAAGAGAAAAAAAATTGGAAGAAATGGTTTAAAGGCGAACGCCGTTTCTATCTTTTAACCGCAATCGGTTGTGCGCTCGCGCTCACGGCGATTATCGTGGTGGCGGTGGCGATCAGCGGGGATAAAACCAACGAACCGCAGGTGGATAGCGGCAATAACGGCGATAACGTCGTGGTTATTCCTCCCAAAGACGACGAACAGCAAGTGGGTGGTAACGAAAACGAAGATCAACAGCCCGTTGTCAAGCCCGACGAAGGTATGGTTTCGCCTGTTGCGAATATGAACGTTGTCAACGACTACGGTTTTTATCACAACACCACGCTCAACTGGTTCTACGAGCACGCAGGTATAGACTTTTTAGCGGATGCAGGTACGGAAGTTATGGCAGTGGACGCGGGCACGGTGGAAAGTATTTATAAAGACGATATTTTATCGGGCACGGAAATCGTAATCGCGCACGACGACGGTTTAAAGACGGTATACCGCTTCGTGACCGAAGTAGAAGGCTTGAAAGTAGGCGATAGCGTGGAAAAGGGCGAAGTGATCGCAACAATCGCCGAAGCAAGCGGTAACGAATACAAGGACGGCGCACACTTACACTTTGAAGTGCACAAAGAAGGCGTAAACGTCGATCCGAACGTATATCTCACGTTAGAAGAAAAATAAAGCATAAAACAATCACAAGGCGGGCGAAATGCCCGTCTTTTTCGATTTGCTCAATCGAAAAAATAGATTGCATAAAATTTATTATCAAAAATTTCGATTATTTTTTGAAAAATGGGGTGTTTGTGGTTGCAATATTTGAAAAAATTCAGTATAATATCATAGTAAAAAAAATAATAGCGTTATAAAACGGAGTAAAAACAGATGAAAAACAGAGTAGCACAAAGAATGACGACCCTTTCCCCTTCGCTCACGCTTGCAATTGCGGCGAAGTCGAAAGCGATGAAAGCGGCAGGCGAGAGCGTGATTTCGTTCAGCGTAGGCGAGCCTGACTTTAACACGCCCGAGCATATCATTGGCGCGGCGAAAGCGGC
>JAZOPU010000035.1:0-5176 GCA_045655705.1 Candidatus Scatosoma sp. | reverse complement strand
GTATTTAGAGTTTTGTGCCGCCGTCGTTATTCCAAACGTGAGTGCATACACACCCTTTTTCGCTACGTTTCTATACAAATTATCCGCCGCCGCTTTTACCCGAGAAAGCGGAATTGCATAGCACATATTATCGTTCTTCGTGCTCTTGGCGTTCACCAGCCCGATAAGCTGACCTTGGGCGTTGAACAGTCCACCGCCTGAATTCCCGCCGTAGATAGAAGTATCCATACGCACGGATCGGTAGGTGCGCTCCGTGCCGTCTACGGAAAGCGAAATATTCTCGCTATCCACGCTCACGATCCCTTTGGTTACGCTTATCCCATACCCCGCGGGGTTACCGATTGCAATCGCCGTTTCACCCACTTTATAATCGCTTGCAAACGTTACCGCGCTTACGTTTTCGTTGATCTCTTTCACCCTTGCCGTGCTTGCGCGGAGCAATGCCAAATCATAGCTCGCGCTACCGCCTACGTAGGTGGTTTGGATTGCGTAGTCGCCGTAGTCCACCGTGCCGTCGCTTTGCTTAGACGGTCTATCTTCGCTCCCATACAAGTAACAATAGGGTGTTTGGCAAATTTTCTCTCCTACCGCTTTGCTATCGTACACCACGTGGTAGTTGGTGAGAAAATACGTGTACTCGCTATCCATTTTATACACCACCGCCGCGCCCGTATACCCCACGGTTTTTGCTTCGTTTTCTTGCGTTTCCGTGAACTGCGTATACACCTTGGCAGTGGAAAGCAACGTTTTGTGCACCGCCGTGTATTCGCTCTCTCCCACCGCAAGATAAATATCCAAAAATTCCGCGTAGGTGATATTCTCTCCGTATCGCGCTACGTATTCGTTATACAAATCCTGCACGGTGATCGGCGCGGTTTCGCCGTCCTGCCCGTCCGTGCCGTCTTTACCGTCCTTTCCGTTCTCCCCGTCCTTACCGTCCTGTCCGTTGGTTACTTCAAACGTGCTTTGCGTACCGTCCGAATAAGTGATCGTATACGTATCCACAAGCCCGTCCGTCGACGTTTTCTCCACCGACATTACCGTGGCGGTGACAAACTGCATTTCACAACCGCTAAAACATAAAAGCATGGTAAGCGAAGTGATAAGACAAGCGATCGTTTTGCGTATTTTTTTCATAGTAACCCCTTAATTATTCATTTGATAGAAAATTGCGTCGGCGACGCGAATGCCGTCCGCGGCAGACGAGCTAATTCCCCCTGCATACCCTGCGCCTTCCCCGCAAGGGTATAGTTTTGCATGGGAAACCGATTGCAAGCTTTTCCCGTCGCGCTCTATTCTCACAGGCGAGCTGGTGCGTGTTTCCGCGCCCGTCAAGATCGCGTCGGGACAGGCAAAGCCGTGTAGTTTTCTATCCATATCCGTGATCGCTTTTTTAAGCGGATCAATCAAAAACGAAGGCAATACCGCGCGCAAATCGGCAAACGCCGTGCCTGCGCCATAGGTGGGTTGCACGCTGCCAAACCCCGAGCTTTCTTTATCGCTCAAAAAGTCCTTGACGAGTTGTATAGGCGCTTTATAATCCTTTCCGCCCGCTATATACGCGGCGCGTTCGATCTCGCGCTGAAACTGCACACCTGCAAGCGCATCTTCGCTGGCAAAATCCGTTTTTCTGACCTGCACGATCAGCGCGGAATTGGCGTTTTCGCCGTTACGGCTATAATTGCTCATACCGTTGGTGACTACCCCGCCCATCTCGCTCGCGGCGGGCATTACGTAACCGCCCGGGCACATACAAAAAGTGAACGCCGCGCGGTCGCTCGCGTGGGAAACCAGCTTATAATCCGCAGGGGGCAACAACGGGTATTTCTCCCCGTACTGCGAAAAGGAAATTTGCTTTTGCAAATGCTCTATCCTAACCCCCACCGCGAAATCTTTCGCCGTCATCGCTACGCCCTGTTTTTGTAGCATTTGAAAGGTATCTCTTGCGCTATGCCCGATCGCGAGCACGAGTGCGGAAACAGCGAGCGTTTTTTGCTGTTGGGTTTTTAAATCGAAAAGGCTGATCTCCAACGCTTTGCCTTGCGTGTTTATCCCGTCTAATCGGGTGTGAAAGCATACCTGCCCACCCTGTTTTTGGATATACTCGCGCATATGCTTCACGACTTTTTTTAAGTTATCGCTCCCGATATGCGGTTTATTTAGCCATAAGATTTCCTTGGGCGCGCCAAACTCACAAAAGGTTTTGAGTACCTTTTTCAGCTGTCCGCTGTGCGTTCCCGTGTTGAGTTTTCCGTCTGAAAACGTGCCTGCGCCACCTTCGCCGAATTGGATATTCGTATTCGTATCCAAAATCTTTTGACCCATAAAAAGTTGAATTTTTTGCTCGCGTTCATCTACGGGTGCGCCACGCTCCACCACGATAGGTTTTATCCCCCGTTCTAACAAGCGCAACGCGCAAAACAACCCCGCAGGTCCGCTACCTACCACCACGACGGGCAGGGAGGGTTGCTTATTCTCCGCCAAGCGTTCGATTGGTTCTTCTTGATCAGTAATGGGGTTTTTGGAATATTCCACCGTGTATAGATAGCGAATGTCCTTTTTATCGCGGGCGTCGAGCGATTTTTTACGAACCGCGTAGTGATAGCCGTTGCCTATCTTTTTACGGATTGCGTCTTTGAGTTCGTTTTCGCCGTGCGGGATTGGAATTTTTAATTCGATTTGTCTTGTGCTTTTATTCATTTAGAAACCTTTTTTATAGTGAAGTATTTGACCTACGGTCAAAAGTGAAGTTACTACGTAGTGAAGTTTGTGCGGTGCACAAGTGAAGTTTTTTGCTACGCAAAAAGTTGTGGTAATATTTCCATAACTTGCCCCGAAAGGGCAAACTTCACTGCAACGTAAGTCGCTACTTCACTTGCCGTTAGGCATAATTCACTTTTCACGAAGTGAAAAATTTCACTTTTTTACGGCGTTTGCTACCGTCATTGCCGACGAATACGCCCATTGCAAATTATACCCACCGCACTGTCCGTCGACGTCTAATATTTCGCCTGCAAAATACAAGCCCGAAACGTATTTACTTTGCAAATTTTCGTCTACCTGCGTGAGCGGTATTCCCCCTTTGGTTACCTGCGCGTAGTCAAAGCCCAGCGTACCCGTGATTGGAAGTGTGAATTTTTTGACAAGCCCTGCAAAGCCCGCCACTTCCCCGCCGGCGCGCTTTGCTACCGCGCGGGCGATTTGGTTGTTGAGCATTCCGCAAAGCAATTCTCCGCTGGGTATATCAGGGAAATTCGTTTGTTTTTGCAAAAGCGCTTGCTCTATTTCTTTTTGACTAAACCTTGGCAAAAAGTCTATGCAAAGCTCCGCGCCCTTTTCTATCTTATCCGTACAAAACGCGCTTATCCTAAAAATCGCGTCGCCCGATACCCCAAAATCCGTGAAGATGATATCCCCTTCTTCCGTGCGTTCGCCCCCTTGCCATTTCGCCGTTACTTTGGCGGGAGAAACGCGTATGCCTTTGAGCGTTTTGATCTCCTGCGTTTGCGTTTTGAGCTGTACGAGCGAGGGATAAAGCTTTGTGACGGTGTGCGAAAACGCTTGGGCAAGCTGATACGCCGTGCCGTCCGTACCGAAATTTTTCGCCGATTTTCCGCCCGTGCAAAGCACTACTTTTTCCGCTAAATATTCCCCCGTTTGCGCGGTAATCACGAACAACCCGTTTTGCTTTTTGATAGAAGTAACCGCGCTGGAAAGCTTGATATCCACGTCTAAACGCGCGAGCTGGAAACGAAGCGCGTCGGTGAGCGAAGATGCTTGTCTGCCTGCGGGATATACCCTGCCTTTATCGTCGGACACCAGCAACAAACCAAGCTCTTGCATTCTTTGTTGGAGCGTTTTTTCGTCGTACGCTTGCACGATTTTTTGCGCTTTTGCCGTATCGGACGAAGAAAAATAAGGCGTTTTGCTCGCGCGAAGATTGGTCAAGTTGCCTTGACCGTTGCCCGTCGCGGAGAGTTTTTTGCCTACCCTGTCCCCACGCTCTAAAAGTAGTATGTTTTCGGCGGGGAGCGCGCTCGCAAGGAATAACCCCGACGCACCGCCCCCTATGATTGCAAGTGGATATATTTTTTTCATAACTACATTGTAATGTATTTTCACGAAAATGTCAATATTTTTAAAAAAATCCTGAAATTTTTTTTGCCGTGTATTGACATTTTTTGTATTTTATATTACAATATATAATGTAGCATGTTCAAGGAGTAGTGTATATGTTAGAAACCATTAAAAAAGGCTTTACTTACGTGATTGATTTTCTCAAAGCGAATAAAACCATGGCAATTATTATCATTGCCGCGGTGGCGCTCGTGTTGATCGCTGTGATTGCGATTATTTGCAAAGCGTCCAAAAATTCCAAAGCCAAAAAGAAAGCGAAAAAGACCCAGCTTGTGCCCGCACCTGCAAAGCAGGAAGCCGCGCCCGCGCAGGCTGTGAAATCGGAAGAACAAAAACGAGCGGAACGCGAAGCTACGCTCAAACGCTTGGAAGAAGAACGTATCGCCGCGGAAAAGGAAGAAGAGGAAGAGCGTCTTGCCAAGGAACAAGCTGAAAAGGAAAGACTTGCCAAGGAAGCAAAAGCGAAAAAGGCGGAAGAAGTGAAAAAAGCGCCCACCTCTACCGCAAAACCCGCACCTAAAAAACAAGCGGAAAAACCTGCCACGAAAACCGCGACGAAAACTACGCCTAAAACCGCGCCCAAAGCAAAAGCGCCTGCAAGCGACGAAAGCAATAAATACGCGGGCAAATGGTCTATTTTCCATTTGGTTACCAAAAACGCAAGCGGGGACGTGGAAGAACAAGCGTATTTCTTTGAACTGCGTGCGTCCAACGGCGAAAAACTCCTTTCGAGTGAAGAATACACTTCGCACAGCGGGGCGCTCAAAGGCATTGAAACGCATAAATCGAATATCGAAAAAGGCAATTTCAAAATTACCCTTTCCAAGAAAGGCGATTATATTTTCAAGCTGTTATCGGGCAAAAATACGCTCCTTTGCACAGGCGAAAATTATAAAACGCAAGCGCGTTGCGAAAGCGCGATAGAATCTACCAAGCGTTTTGCGCAAACGGCGGTCGTGGACGATAAGGTGCAGGAAAAGGTTGTTAAAATTCCTGTAGAAGACGAAAACGAAACCGTGCCCGAATATGCCGATTATAT
>JAZOPU010000034.1:0-1502 GCA_045655705.1 Candidatus Scatosoma sp. | reverse complement strand
TGTGCGAAATTTTTTGACGTGTCTGCGGATTATCTGCTTGGATTAGAAGATTAAAGGAGAAAGCATTATGATTATTGACAAGTTACAAAACTGCGCGCTGTATTTTAGCGTGAACGAAAAGTTTGAAAAGGCGTTTGCTTTTATTAAAAAAGCGGTGGCGGAAGAATTGCCCGCAGGGAAATACGAGATTGACGGAAAAGAGCTTTACGCTTCCGTGCTCGAATATAATTCCAAAGCAAAAGCAGACGCGAAATTTGAAGGTCATAGAAAATATATTGACATTCAGTATATCGTTTCAGGTATTGAAGAAATCGCAGTGGCGAATATTGCAAAGGTTGCAAAAAAGACGGACTATAACGAAGAAAAGGACGTGGAATTCTACGAGCTTTGCGGAAAGGAATCGGTGGGCGTTATCGAAGCGGGAGAATACGGTATTTTCCTGCCCGAAGATATCCACCAACCCAGCGTAGCATTTAAAGGCGTTTCTTCGCCCGTGAAAAAAATCGTCGTGAAAGTGAAGCTTTGATATGGAGCTTGTGTTATTAACGGCTTTGGGCGTGGGCGGTGCGACGGTGATCGGCGCGCTGATCGGGTTTATATGCAAAAATATCACGCATAAATTTTCGGATATCGTGCTTTCGTTTGCGGCGGGCGTAATGCTTGCGGCGGCGGTTTTGGGGCTTATTTTGCCGTCGCTGGAATACGGAGGAAAATGGGGCATTCTCATTACGGTTGCGGGCATTTTTGTGGGCGCGCTTTGCTTAAATTTCACGGACAAGCTTGTTCCGCATTTGCATTCTATGCTTGGCTCGGAAACCGAAAAACACGCCAACGGCAGTTTGGATAAAGTGCTCCTATTCGTTATTGCAATCGCCATACACAACCTGCCCGAAGGTATTGCGGCGGGCGTGGGCTTTGGTTCGGGAAACACCGCGCAAGCAATGATGATTGCGGGCGGTATCGCGCTTCAAAATATTCCCGAAGGTATGGTAATTATAGGTCCTATGCTCGCGGCAGGCGTTTCCAAGAAAAAGACGTTCGTTTGCGCAATGATCACGGGACTTATCGAAGTGGTTGGCACGCTGATAGGGTATTTTGCGGTAAGTATTGCCACGGTGATTTTGCCGTTCGCGCTCGCGTTTGCTGGCGGTACGATGCTATACGTGATTAGCGACGAAATGATCCCTGAAACGCACGCGCACGGAGAGCAACGCGGTGCAACGTACGCGCTTCTTTTTGGATTTTGCGTAATGCTCGTTATGGATATTTTGCTTGGCGCGTAAAACGGGATAGGAACAATTAAGATTTTTTTGCGAGACGGCAAGGTCTCGCTTTTTTATTTCAAAAAGTTTCATAGAAAATTTTGCCGATAGCGTGATTGCGATATAAAAAGTCTTGACAAAATGGGCAAATAGGTATAAAATAGTATAGGTATATATTATATAATGCCAAAATGGGCGCAGTGTGTCAAGACGCGAATAGCGAAAAGGTGCTTGCGCTTG
>JAZOPU010000033.1:0-6385 GCA_045655705.1 Candidatus Scatosoma sp. | reverse complement strand
ATTTATTTAATTTAATAAAGATGAATGGAAAAATAATTTTAAATTACTATGTAGGGGCAAGGAGAATAATGGATATTAGAGCTATATAGGAAAGCAAAACCCGCCGTGAAAAGTATAACACGACGGGTTTTATAATTTGTTAGGTAAATTATGGGTATGAAAAACCGTTTGAAAAAACCACATTATCTTGTATAAATTTTATTTTTAATGACTATATATTGTTGTGGGTAAAAATAGAAATTCTTCGAAATCGTGTTATGCGGGAACGTATCCGGAGGTTCAAATCCCTCTTTCTGCGCCAAACCTGTGAGAAATGAAGTTATTCATTTCCACAGGTTTTTTGTATGGACTATAGAGTTTTTAACGTTATAACAATTAGGGTGTTTTTCTGTATTCTGCGGGTGTTTTGCCGTGGTGGGCTTTAAAGAGTTTGGAAAAATATTGCGCGTCCATAATTCCGCAATGCAACGCAACCGTTTGCACCTGCAAGCTTGTGGTTTTGAGCAGGTATTCCGCGTATTCCATACGCCGAGTGCGGATATATTCGGATAGCGTTTTTCCCGTTTCCTTTTTAAAAACCGCGGAAAGGTACCCAAGCGTAACGCTTTGTTTTTCCGCAAGCCGTTTGGGCGAAAGATCGACGGAAAGATCCGCGTCAATCGTTAGGATTGTTTTTTGCACGACGGGGGAGTATTTTCGCAAGGCGTGTTTGCGGACAAGTCGGCAATATTCCCGAAACATTTCACTCATAAGCGCGGCGTTTTCGGTAAGCGACGACAAATTTTCTATTTTATTAGCATACCCAGAAGAAATTCTATCCAAATATAACGGGTGCACACCGCCCGTTTCCGCGGCTTTGCGAAGAAGCGTGTTCATAATAATGGCGTAGTTTTTTGCGTTGCGTAAAGGAGTATTGGCGCGCATTTCAAAAAAGTTTTCTGAAAATGCCGAACGGAACTGTTTTTCCATGTGCGGTTGACCCAGAGTAACCGCGCGGATCATTTCGTTTTCAAATGCGTATCGGCGTTCGATTGCCGTTTTGAGAATGGACGTTTCGTTTTCGTCGTCTGCTGTCGATTTCGTAAACGGCGAGTCTACGTATTTACCTGTAAGCTCTAACACTAAAAAGGACGGCGTATTCCATATACGCTCACAAAAAAGGTGTAAAATTGTTTGTAAGGCGTCGTTTTCTTGCAAGATCGGCAAGCTTGCGTAGTATTCGACAAGGTGCTTGTGCTGTTGCGGGGGAATGTCCTTCTCTTCGCAAATTTCCAAAATATGCTCGGGGGAAAGTGCGTTTTTTAAATATGGACCGATACGCAACAGCTCGTTGTCGCTATCGGGCAAAAGCAAGAAATAATAGGAACGCAAAAAGGAATCGGTAAAGGTATATAAAACGCGCGGTTGAAGAGTTGGGGCGATTTTATGCAGTAAAAGCTCGTCACCCAACGCGTCGTTTACGCTCGTTGGTTGGTCTTGCCGTGTTTGTAACACGCCTAAACGGTGTTTTTGAAAAACTTCCTTTATAAAAGAAAACATACGCACCCCCTTGCTGTATTCTTTTTCTACTATATCATATTTTTGAAAAAAACACAACTTTTTTTGCGTAAATATGAAAATATTACAATAATACATTAAAAAATTACTCACTATACATTGTAAAATGATTTATAATATAAGTAGTACGATATAGTCGTAGCAAAAAAAATTATAAAGGGGTAAGGGAAAATGGCAAAAGAAGTAAAGCTTGACGCAAACGGCAAACGCCAATTTGGTATGCGCGATTGCCTTGCGTATGCAGCAGGTGACCTTGGGTGCAACATGAGTTTTGCGCTCAAAAGCACGATGTCGATCTTCTGGACGCAGTTTATGGGTATGGACCTTTGGTATGCGCTCCTGTTGATCGTCGTACAAGTTTGGGACGCAATCAACGATCCGTTAATCGGTTCTATGATTGACTCGGACAAGCGTAAGTATAAGAGAAACAAATTTCTCCAATACATTTGGTGGGGTTCGATCGGTTTGATCGTAGGCGGAGCGTGTTGCTTCTTGCCGTTCCCGAATGCGCCCGTTGTGGCAAAGGCGATTATCTTTATCGCCGGCTACGTGGTTTGGGACGCGTTCTACACGGTGGCAAACGTGCCTTACGGTTCACTCCTTGGCTTGATCTCCAAAGACGGAAAAGACAGAGCGTCGCTTTCCGCTTGGCGTTCGGTTGGTTCGATTTTCGGGAATATGCTTCCCATGGTATTGTTGCCGTTCATTATTTACGATGGCGACAACAACTTGATCGGTGAACGCGTATTTATTGCTGCGCTTATTATGGGTGCGCTTGGGTTTATTTGTTTCCAATTTATGATCCGCAACACGGTAATCCGCGACGAACAGGAAATCACGTTACACGAAGAAGCACCCAAGTTCAACGTATTCAAAGCGTTTGTGAACTTTATGAAAAACCGTCCCGCAGTCGGCGCGACGATCGCCGCAATGGGTATGTTTATCGGTATGCAAGGTGCGGCTACGGCGGTAACGGTTATCTTCCAATCCTACTTTAAAAACGTACAAATTTCGGGTGTGGTACAGCTTTTTGCTATGATTCCCATTGTCGTGTTTACCCCGCTTGCAAGAAAAATGGTTGCTAAATACGGTAAAAAAGAACTTGCAACGCTCGGTTCGCTTTGCTCGGTGGCGGCGGCGCTTGCGCTGTTTATCGTAACGCCTAGCAACACGGGCTTGGATCTCGTTTTGTATATTGTTTGTCAGCTCGTGTATTCGCTGGGGCTTGGTATCTACTCGACGGTGTCTTGGGCAATGATGGGTGACGCGATCGACTACGGCGAATGGAAAACGGGGAATAGAGAAGAAGGCACGGTATATTCCTTACATTCCTTCTTTAGAAAATTGGCGCAAGGTATCGGTCCTGCACTGATTCTCGTGATCATGGTAGCGCTCGGCTATAAGGGCGCGGACGAAGGCAATCAGGTTTGGGAAGTTGCGGTGCGTATGCGTTATTTGGTAGCGGCAACCTATCTCTTCTCAGCAATCTTGCAGTTTATCGGGCTTGCACTTGTGTATAATCTCGACAAGAAAACGCTTGCAAGAATGAACGCAGAGCTTGGTAACGCAGAAGAGGCGGAAAGCGAAGAAGCTTGTGCGTGTGTAGAAGAACAAACGCAGGAAACGGTTGTAACGCCGACGGATAGCGAAAAAACGGAGTAATTTGTTAAAAACGGTATCCGATCATTCGGTTGGATACCGTTTGTTTTATAGGAGAGTATTATGAGAAAAATTATCAACGTAAACGAAAATTGGCTTTTTATTAAAGATACGACGGATATTACCCGTCGCGACGGCGAAACGCTTTCGCTTCCGCATACTTGGAACGCTACCGACGGACAGGACGGCGGTAACGATTATTTCCGCGGTTCGTGCTTATACGTAAAAACGCTTGACAAAGCGGAGCTTCCTAAAGCCGATCGCTACTATTTGGAAATTCGCGGTGCGAACTCGTCGGCGCAGGTATACGTGGGCGGAGAAAAGCTTGCCAGCCACGACGGCGGTTATTCCACGTGGCGCGTGGATATCACGGCGCAAGTACAAGATAAAACGGAGATTGCGATCGTCGTGGATAACGCGCCCAACGATAGAGTATATCCGCAAATGGCAGACTTTACGTTCTACGGCGGGCTTTATAGAGACGTGAATATTATCGCCGTAAACGACACGCATTTCGACTTGGATTACTACGGCGGAACGGGTATTAAAGTTACCCCCGAAGTGAAAGATAAAGACGCGCTTGTAGAAGTGGAAGTATTTACAACCAACCTGCAAAACGGGGATAAAATCCGCTACGAGCTTTGCGATAAAGAGGGTAAAGTGGTCGCGCAGGCAATCAGCGAAGACAAAAAACAAACCTTTACGATTGAAAACGTACGACTTTGGAATGGTAGAAAAGACCCGTATTTATACACGGCGAACGCGGAAATCGTGCGCGAGGAGAAAACGATTGATAACGTTTCGGCGCGTTTTGGTTGCCGTACGTTTAAGATTGATCCTAACAACGGATTTATTCTCAACGGAGAAGAATATCCCTTGCGCGGTGTTTCCCGTCACCAAGACAGACTGGGCGTTGGCAACGCGCTCACGAAAGCGCACCACGAAGAAGATATCAATTTGATTATGGAAGTGGGCGCAACGACCATTCGTCTTGCGCACTATCAACACGATCAATATTTCTACGATCTTTGCGACGAAAAAGGTTTAGTGATTTGGGCAGAAATTCCGTATATTTCCAAGCATATGCCCGCGGGTCGCGAAAACACGATTTCGCAAATGAAAGAGCTCATCACGCAAAACTATAATCACCCTTCCATCGTGGTTTGGGGACTTTCCAACGAAATTTCCATCGGTGGCTCGGACGACGATCTTTTGGAAAATCACCGTATTCTCAACGATTTGGTGCACGAAATGGATAAAACGCGTCTTACGACGATTGCGGCGGTTTCCATGTGTAAAATGGACGATCCCTACTTGCAAATTCCCGACGTCGTGTCCTATAACCACTACTTTGGCTGGTACGGCGGGGATACGAGTATGAACGGGCCTTGGTTTGATAAATTCCACGCAATGCACCCCGACCTTCCTATCGGTTGTTCGGAATACGGTTGCGAAGCCTTGAATTGGCATTCGAGCAACCCTTTCCAAGGCGACTACACCGAAGAATATCAAGCGTATTATCACGAAGAACTGATAAAGCAACTTTTCACGCGTAAATATATGTGGGCGACGCACGTTTGGAATATGTTCGACTTTGGTGCGGATGCGCGCGCGGAAGGCGGTGAAAACGGCCAAAACCACAAAGGGCTCGTGACGATGGACAGAAAATATAAAAAGGACGCTTTCTATGCGTATAAAGCGTGGTTATCTAACGAGCCGTTCGTGCATCTTTGCGGAAAAAGATATGTAGACCGCGTGGAAGACGTTACGAAAATAACCGTATATTCCAACCAAGCGGAAGTGGAGCTGTTCGTCAACGGCGAAAGCGTTGGCAAAAAGACCGCACCCGATCATTTCTTCTATTTTGAAGTGCAAAACGTGGGCGAGAGCACGATTGTGGCGAAAGCGGGCGAACTTTCCGACGAAAGTAAAATTCGCAAAGTGGAAACGTTCAACGAAGAATACCGCTTGAAAGAACAAGGCGCGGTTCTCAATTGGTTTGATATCGACGCGCCCGAAGGTCGGTTCTCGCTTAATGATAAATTAGGCGATATTATGGGAACGTTCCGCGGTAAACTTTGGTTTGTAAAACTTGGGCTCAAGATTAAAAAATCCTTGCAAGGGGATAAAAAGAGCAAGGAAAAACCCAAGGCGGCGGGCTTTGAAATGAGCGAAGGTTTGTTGCAAATGATGGGCGGGTTCACCGTGCTCCGTTTGACGAGTATGATGGGTTCTATGAACGTCAATTTCACCAAAGAAGAACTCTTAAAAATGAACAAACAGCTCAACCGTATTCGCAAACCTAAAAACAAAAAATAACCATTTAGCAAAAAATGCAATAATTTTGTGCTAAAAAGGGCAGGTTTTGCAATAAAAAGTTGCTATCAAAAACTTGCGGGAAAATGCGTTTTATGGTATAATAAACGCAAGAAGAAAAAGGAGTAAAAATTATGCAAATGACGTTCCGTTGGTACGGCGAAGGAAACGACCGTATTAAACTTTCGGATATCAAACAAATCCCCGGCGTTACGGGTATCGTTTGGGCGTTGCACGATAAAATGCCCGGCGAAGTTTGGCAAAAAGACGAGATTGCTAAGGTAAAAGCACAGTGCGATCAATACGGTTTTAATATCGACGTCGTGGAATCGGTCAACGTACACGACGATATCAAAATCGGCTTGCCTACCCGCGATCAATATATTGA
The DNA here is from genome assembly GCA_045655705.1 of Candidatus Scatosoma sp. Classification (GTDB taxonomy): domain Bacteria; phylum Bacillota; class Clostridia; order Christensenellales; family Borkfalkiaceae; genus Scatosoma. The sequence goes on along the minus strand of JAZOPU010000033.1, from coordinate 465 downwards.
AAATTACAAACAAACCATTCGCAATTTGTCAGAGTTTGGTGTGAAGGTCATTTGCTATAACTTTATGCCTATTTTCGACTGGACGAGAAGTAATTTATTCCACGAAGTTGGCGACGGTTCGACGGCACTTTTTTATGAAAAGGGAATGATTCAAGACGATTATAACGCTATGGCGAAGTATATCTTGGATTTTACGGAAAAGTATAATATGTCTTTCCCCGGTTGGGAACCTGAACGTATGGCAAAGCTCGACGAGCTGTTCAAAGCTTATGAAGGGGTTACCAAAGAAAAGCTTTGGGCAAACTTACAATATTTCCTGGAAGCGATTATGCCTACTTGTAGAGAGTGCGATATCAAAATGGCAATCCATATGGACGATCCCCCTTGGGATATTTTCGGGTTGCCCCGCCTTTTGGTGGACGAACCGAGTATTGATCGTTTCCTTAAAATGGTAGACGACGAATA
>JAZOPU010000032.1:0-3259 GCA_045655705.1 Candidatus Scatosoma sp. | reverse complement strand
CGAAAATATTCCGTCTTGTGTTTTCCAAAGTGCGCTCACGGCTGATTGCAAACGTTTCCACCGCGTCGCGCTTGACGTCGTCCACGGCTTCACAGCCTGCGATATACACCGCGTTTTCAAAATGGTGATATAAGCTCCGATAATCAAAATTGATCGTACCAACGACGGCGCACTCGTCGTCGCTAACCATACTTTTCGAGTGAATAAACCCGGGCGTGTATTCGTAAATTTTCACCCCTGCCTGCAACAAAATACGATAGTTTGCGCGGGTAAGACGATAGGTGAGTTTTTTATCGGGAATACCAGGGGTTACGATCCGTACGTCCACGCCCCGAACCGCCGCCCTGCAAAGCGCCGTGCGGAGCGAATCGTCTAAAATAAGATAGGGCGTGAAAATATACACGTAGCTTTTCGCACGGTGGATAATATCAATATACACCGCCTCCCCCGTGTTTATATTATCTAAGGGCGAATCGTCGTAGGGTTGTACGCGCAAAGCCGTAGAACGCTCGTCGGCTTGCTCGTTACAGGGGCAAAGATATTCCGTGATATTTTCTTTATGTTTAGAAAACGCATTCCAAAGATCGAGAAACATACGCACAAACGATTGCACGCCCGCACCCGTAATTTTGAGTCCCGAATCCTTCCAATACCCAAACCGCCGTTTTTCCCCGATATACTCGTCGGCGAGATTATACCCGCCCGTAAAGGCGACTCTGCCGTCGATAACCAGCATTTTTCTATGGTCGCGGTTGTTCATACGCACCGCAAAAAAGGGCACGACGTCGTTGAAGGTCATACATTTTATATTCTCGTGCAAGCTCTCCAAATATTCGTTATAGCGCGGAGGCAACGTCATCATACACCCAAAATCGTCGTAGATAATACGCACTTTCACGCCCAAATTCGCCTTTTCAACGAGAAGTTTTAAAATCTCATTCCACATACGCCCGTGCGCGATAATAAAATACTCCACGAAAATAAACTTTTGCGCGCCTTTGAGCGCGTCGAGCATTGCAGAAAAAGCATCTTCCCCGCTCTTATAATATTGCACGTCCCCGCTGTAAAACACGGGATAATTCGCACTCACGGCAAGATAGCGCGTGATCGCGTCCGAACGGGTGGCGGGGCTTGGAAGTCTACTCTCGCCAAGCACACTGTCGTTTTCTTTTTTCGCGCGTTCTATTTTTTTGCGCATTTTGCGCGTAGGTCTGCCCCGACCGTTGAAATAATACATGGGCACACCGAACACAGGTGCAAGTAAAATGATAATAATCCAATTTAACCGCATGGACGGTCTGTCCGTTTCATTGAGTATATAAAGCACGAACACAAGCTCCAACGCAAATGTCAAAACCTGTAATAAAACGGCAAGCGGGGATTCGTACACGATCAAATAAATGAGTAACGCATACCCCAAAAGCTGTAACAAAGCGGAGAGTAAAAACGCAAAAAAACGGTTATACAGCATTATCTTATAACTTCTATCGTTGGCAATCGTGCGCTCTATCCACTTCTTCTTTTTTTTACTCAACTTTCTCACTTTCTTATTATACCCCTTTTTTTAATGCTTGTCAACCCACAGTATAACACACTATTGTTATAAAAATGTGAAAACTTTGTAAATACTTTTTCAAAAATTTTTTCAATTTTTTTCCGTAAAACTATTGACAAATACGTTTTTTTATATTATACTATAAACAGTTAATAAAACCAAGTCCTAATAAGACTGGAAAAAAGAGGTAAGGAATATGAAAAAATTTGAATGTAAAGTATGTCACTACGTAGCAGAAGGCGACAAAGCGCCGGAAGTATGCCCCGTATGCAAGCAATCGGGCAAGTTTGAAGAAAAGCCGAGCTTGAAAGGCTCGCAAACGGAAGCGAATTTGCAAACGGCGTTTGCAGGCGAATCGCAAGCGAGAAACAAATACACCTACTTTGCAAGCAAAGCAAGAAAAGAAGGTTTCGTACAAATCGCGGCAATCTTTGAAGAAACGGCAAAGAACGAACAAGAGCACGCTAAAATTTGGTTCAAGCTGTTAAACGGCGGTGAAATTTCTTCCACTGCGGAAAACCTGCAAGCAGCGGCTGACGGTGAAAACTACGAATGGACGGATATGTACGCAGGCTTTGCAAAAACGGCAAGAGAAGAAGGCTTCAATGAAATCGCAGACCTTTTTGAAGGCGTTGCGGCGATTGAAAAAGAACACGAAGAAAGATATAAAAAGCTCCTTGCGAACGTAAAAGGCGACTTGGTATTCTCCAAAGACGGCGACGCGGTATGGCAATGCTCCAACTGCGGACATATCGTAGTTGGCAAGAAAGCCCCCGAAGTTTGCCCTATCTGTGCACACCCGCAAGCATATTTCCAAGTAAGAGCGGAAAACTACTAATTTAATTTCATAAATATACCCGACGGAACGCCCTCCGTCGGGTACTTTTTTTAAGCAGGCTATGCCATAGCCTATGATATATTCGCGCGGATTTCGGAAAGCGCGTTTTTTTCAAGCCGTGATACCTGTGCTTGGGAAATCCCCACTTCTTGGGATATTTCCGTTTGCGTTTTGCCTTCAAAATACCGCAAAAAGAGTATTTTTTTCTCCCTTTCTCCAAGCTTTTCCATAGCTTCGGAAAGTGCTACGTGCTCCGTCCAAATCTCATCCGTGTTCTTTTCGTCGCAAAGCTGGTCCATAAGGAGCAACGTATCGCCTGCTTTGTTATAGACAGGCTCGAACAGCGACACGGGATCGGAGATCGCGTCGAGCGCATACACCACTTCGCGCTCTGCCACCTGCATTTCCTTGGCAATGCGCGCGATGGTCGCCTCTTCGTCCTTTTCTTCGATCGCTTCGCGCGTTTTAAGCACCTTATACGCCATATCGCGAATAGAACGGGACACGCGTAGCGAATTGCCGTCGCGAAGATAGCGTTTAATCTCCCCCACGATCATCGGTACGGCGTAGGTGGAGAATTTCACCCCAAACTTTTCGTCGAACCCGTCGATAGCTTTGATAAGCCCGACGCACCCTGCTTGGAACACGTCGTCCGCGCCCAAATTTTTAATACGGAACCGCTTAACGAGCGAAAGCACGAGTCGCATATTCCCTACGATAAATTTTTCGCGCGCGAGTTTGTCGCCCGCTTTCAGCTTTTGCATGAGTTCTTCGTTTTCTTTTGCCGTAAGCTTGGGAAGCCCCGAAGTATCCACACCGCAAATTTCCACTTTCTGCATACAAAACCCTCCTTCTATGCGAGTATG
>JAZOPU010000031.1:0-7696 GCA_045655705.1 Candidatus Scatosoma sp. | reverse complement strand
TTTCGCGTTTCTTTGTAAAAAATTTCCGTGGAATATTTGACAAATTTTGTCGAATGTGTTAAAATGATGATAAGCTTGAAAAAAATCAAGCAAAATTATATTATAAGGAGTGTTTTTTATGTCCAAGTTTGCGAAACTCTTGGGTTACGATCCCCAAGAAAAACAAACGAACGTCAAAACGGAAATCATTGCCGGTATCGTTACCTTCCTTGCAATGTGCTACATTTTGACGGTGAACCCCAACCAGATTCTCTATGCTGGTACGGCGGACGGTAGATGGTCGTCGCTTTTCATGGCAACGGCGTTCGGTGCGGTAATCGGTACGTTACTTATGGCGTTCCTTTCCAAAATGCCTTTGGCGCAAGCGTCAGGTATGGGTCTGAACTCTTTGGTCGGCTCGATTATCGGCGGTGGCGTAGGCGCATTTGCTTACGGGTTCGATTTCACGATCGGACAAGCGTTCTTGATGGTACTTATTTCGGGTATCGCGTTCTTGCTTTTGTCGGTCATCAAGATCAAAGGTAAAACGTTTAGAGAACTCGTGTTTGACGGTATGCCCGTCGCGGTTAGAAGTGCGATCTCCGTTGGTATCGGCTTATTTATCGCGTATATCGGTTTCCAAAACGCAGGTATTATCGTTGCAAATCAGTACACGCAAGTAGCCCTTGTAGATTTCACCGTATGGAGCACGGGCACGGCGAAAACGGCGTGCGTAGCGCTTATCGGTTTGTTCTTAATTGCAATCTTGGATAAATTCAACGTGAAAGGCTCGGTTATTATCGGTATTTTGGGCGCAACGCTCGTGGGTATTCCTTTCGGCGTAACCGACCTTGGCGTTGTTGCTGGCAAAGTGGACGGTATTTCTTGGAAATTCTGGGAAAACTATAAAAACTTCTTCTCCGTAGGCGAAAACAGCGTCTTCTTCTCGTTTACCGACGCGTTCAAAACGGGTTTCCCCGCAGGTTCGCTCTTCACCGTGATCATGCTTATTATCACGATGTGTATGATCGATATGTTCGATACGATGGGTACGATCGTTGGTTGCTGTGGCGGTAATAGAATTTTGTCCGACGAAAACAATAAACCCCGTAACTACGGACAAATTATGATTTCGGACGCAGTGGCAACTTGTGCAGGCGCAATGCTCGGTACTTCGACGGTTACGACGTTCGTAGAATCCGGTTCGGGCGTAGCGGCAGGCGGTAGAACGGGACTTACCGCGCTTACGACGGCTTGTTTGTTCCTTCTTGCAACGTTTGCGCTTCCCTTGTTCGCAATGATTCCTTCGGCGGCAACGGCTTCCGCGCTTATCTACGTAGGCGTTTTGATGATGAAACACAACGTGAAGAGTGTAGATTTCTCCAATGCAATCAACGCAGTTTCCGCTTTCCTTACCATCGTTGTTATGGTGCTTGCATACTCGATCACGAAAGGTATCGGTGTTGGTATGGTATCCTACACGCTTATGTCTTTGATTGCTTACGCGGTAGATATGATCGTATACGCGTGCAAGAAGAATAAAGCGACAGACGAAGCTGTTGCGGTTGAAAAACCCAAGTTCAACGTATCGGTAGTTGCGCTTGTCGTAACGGCGTTGTTCCTTGTATACTTCTTCGTTCCCACGGTTTTGTAATGGATAAAAAGTAAAAATGCGTCGCGCTCGGATCAAGAGCGCGATGTTACTTTTTTAAAGAAATTTCCCAAAAGATTTTTTGTTTTTATCGGCAAAAAGCTTTGACAAGGGATAAAAAATATGGTATAGTAATATAGCTTTGAAAAAAGAGAGCCTTGCAGAAGTACCCAAGAGGCTCAAGGGGCTCCCCTGCTAAGGGAGTAGTATGGGATAACCGTAGCGAGGGTTCGAATCCCTCCTTCTGCGCCAAACCCGTTCGTTTGTAACAAAACGAACGGGTTTTCCTTGTGTTTAGGCGATTTTTGAAGTAAAATTACCAATAATTCATGTCAACAAAATTATATATTGTATAAAAACTTTGTTTTCTTGGGCTACTAGGTATATTTGAACTTATGACCTTTGTGTCCCGAACGCGACGCGCTACCAGCTACGTTATGCCTCGACTTTTTAATTTTTCATATTTTTTTCGTAAGTGATCAAACCGCTTATTTTACAGTTTTTTGATTGAATCATACTTCCCGAATTGTCAGTGTTGTCAAGGTGCTCAGCCGTTCGCAATATCAACCAAGGGGAAAACATTGTGTTGCGCTTGAAAGGTAGTTCTTTATAAGGGTTTTGCGTGTTTTGCAAAGACAAAAAAGGATAAAAAAAGATTTTTAAAAATTTTAAAAAAAAGTTTAAAAAAGTGGTGTAAAATGCTTGCGTTTATTTTTTAGATGTGGTATAGTATATAAGCTTTCGACGGAAGTTTAGCTCAGCTGGGAGAGCATCTGCCTTACAAGCAGAGGGTCATAGGTTCGAACCCTATAACTTCCACCAGAAAAAACAGTGCGGATGATATATGCGGGAATAGCTCAGTGGTAGAGCGTCACCTTGCCAAGGTGAATGTCGCGGGTTCGAATCTCGTTTCCCGCTCCAAATATCCGTACTGTTTTTTATTTGACGGCGCTATAGCCAAGTGGTAAGGCCAAGGTCTGCAAAACCTTTATCCCCCGGTTCAAATCCGGGTGGCGCCTCCAAAAAAATCCATCGCAATCGCGATGGATTTTTTTGCGCTAATATCAAAGTCAAAATAAAAAATCCGCCTGTGCCGCACCTTGACAAAAAGATGAACCCCGCTGTTGCAGGTGGGTGCCGCATCTTGACGCATCGGACTTTCCGAAAATCAGACCTTGCCTATCGCCACGAATAACTTGCTCCCGTATTCATAATGTGGATTCCGTTTTATGCCAAACTCCGTACACTGCAGATTTGTATCTATTATACTCGGTTATTCTCTCTTTGTCAACGGTTTGGCAGAAAAAACTTTATTCGTTCAAAGCTTTTAAAAAGGGAAATATTTCCGCTTCAAAATTTAAGCCGTAGCGTTTATCCGCAACTTCGTTTGCGGAACGTCGAATCGCCGCGCTCGTGAAATCCGCGGCGAGGCGCACGGCAGTTTGCTCGTCTTTGCCTTTGGCAACTGCGCCCACGAGTGCGGACGCGAACACGTCGCCTGCGCCGTGGAAAAATCCCGCGACGTTTTCCGACGAGTATTTTTGCATATCACCGTTTTCGTTGGCATAACAAACGGAAATACTCGTATTCTCAATAAGCCCCGTGACGATAGGGCGGGGACAAACGGTTTGCAATTTTTTAAAAACGCACCCCATATCCGCGCCGTAATTTGCGCCTGCCAAATAATACGCTTCGGTTACGTTGGGTAAAATATAATCTGCACGGGAACAAAGCTCGCGCATTTCCGAAACGAATTCCTGCGTAAAGCCTGCGTATAATTTCCCCCCGTCGCCCATAACGGGATCCACGATAAAAAGCCCGTCGCGTTTTAAAAACCGCTCGACGATATTTTTTACCGTTTGTATTTGCGCGATATTGCCAAGATAACCACTGTATATGATATCGAATTTCAAACCAAGCGTTTCCCAACGCGGTAAAATGCGTTCCATTTCCTTCGTCAGGTCGAGAAAGGTATAATCTTCAAACCCGCCCGTGTGGGTGGAGAGCAGAGCGGTTGGTAACACGTCGCAAGTAATTCCGCAAGCGGAAACGATAGGAAGGGTTACGGAGAGGGAACATTTTCCCACGCAAGATATATCGTTGATAGCGAGTACCCGCATAAGTCGTTTTTCCTTTTTATTTTTTTATTAAATCTATTATAAAATTCTTGCTTTTTTTTGTCAAATAGATTAAAATGATATGGAAAAGAAAATTCTAAAAAGTTTTTAAAGAGGTAAGTTTTATGGTTATTACGGGCGAAGTGCAAGAAAAAACGGTTGCATTTGCGGATTTTGAAAAATACGAAAACGAGATCGTTACAATCAAAGGTACGATCCACAATATCCGTATGATGTCCGATTTTGCGTTCGTGATCGTGCGCACGGCAAGAGAAACCATTCAATGCGTATACGCGGAGAGCTTTTCTTCGTATCGTTTAAGCGAAGACGTGAAAGAAGAATGTGCGGCGAAAATTACGGGCAAGGTCGTGGCGGGCGAAACGCGCGACGGCTCGAAACGCTATGAATTGCAAATCCACGATATTGAGCTTTTATCCCACCCTGCGGATATTCCGCCCGTGGTTATCACGAAAAAACAGGTCAACTGTGATCTTTCGACAAAGCTCGATTATCGCCCCGTAACCTTGCGTAACCCCAAAGAACGCGCGATATTCAAACTGCAAGAAGGTATTCAAAGGGGATTTAGAGAGTTTTTAACAAAGCAAGGCTTTACGGAAATCCATTCCCCGAAAATCAACTTTGCAGGAGCGGAAGGCGGTACGAACGTGTTCAAGCTCGATTATTTTGGGAAGCAAGTATATTTGGCGCAATCGCCCCAGCTTTATAAACAGGCACTCGTTGCCGTTTACGAACGGGTATTTGAAATCGCGCCCGTGTTCCGCGCGGAGCATCACGATACTTCCCGCCATCTCAACGAGTACATTTCTATGGACTTTGAAATGGGCTTTATCGACAGCTTTGAAGATATTATGAATATGGAAACGGGCTTGCTCAAATATATTATGCAACTGTTGAAAACGGAGTATCAAACGGAAGTAGAGCTTTTGCATATTGATATTCCCGAAATTAAAGAAATTCCCGTTTTGAAGTTTATGGAAGCGAAAGAGATACTGATGAAAAAGTTCAAGTATCAACCCACGGACATGAAAGACTTCGATCCCGAAGAAGAACAGCTTCTTGGCAAATACGCGAAAAAGCAGTTTAATTCCGATTTCATTTTCATCACGCATTATCCGTCTAAAAAACGCCCGTTCTATACAATGGACGATCCCGAGGACCCCGAATACACGCTCTCTTTCGACCTTTTGTTCAGGGGCTTGGAAATTACGTCGGGCGGTCAGCGTGTGCACGATTATAACGAACAAGTGGCAAAAATGCAAAAGCTGGGTATGAACCCCGAAGAATTTGCGACCTATTTGATGCTCCATAAATACGGTGCGCCCCCGCACGGCGGACTTGGCTTGGGCTTGGAAAGATTGACGATGCACTTGCTCGGGGCGAAGAACGTTCGCGAAGCGACGATGTTCCCCAGAGATATCAACCGCGTTTCGCCGTAAAGACGTAAAAATCGCTTTACAAAAATAAAAATATGTATTATAATAATTAAAAATGAATACAAAGGCGTTAAAAAAGGACAACGCTTTCGTGATTTTCCCGCAAAGAGAAATTCCGTTTTTGGTGAAAGGAAGAAGGGACGCGCGAAAGATATCACCTTATCAGCTGATCTCGTGAAATCCTATATATTATATATAAGGAAGAGTAAGGGGGTACGGTTTCGCAAGCCGTTATCGATTGCGACGAATGATTGTTCGGTGGTTTAAAAACAAAGCTAAAAGGCTATTGTGTTTTTTCCGAAACACGATAGCCGTATTTTTTATCAAAGGAGAAGCTATATGGCAGGCTACAAGAAAGTGGATACTTCGCTCAATTTCGTAGAACGCGAAAAGGGTATCGTGGAGTTTTGGAACGAAAACAAGATTTTTGAACAAAGTATGACGCAAACGGAGGGGAATGAAGAATTTTCTTTCTACGACGGTCCTCCCACGGCAAACGGGAAACCGCATATCGGGCATATCTTAACGCGCGTTATGAAGGATATCGTGCCCCGTTATAAAACAATGAAAGGCAAGCACGTTTTGAGAAAGGCGGGCTGGGATACGCACGGTCTTCCCGTAGAGCTGGAAGTGGAGAAAAAACTCGGTTTTGAACATAAAACGCAAATCGAAGGCTACGGTATTGAGCCGTTTATTAAAAAATGTAAGGAATCCGTATGGCAGTATACGAGCGAATGGAAAAATATGTCCGATCGCGTGGGGTATTGGTGCGACATGGACAACCCCTACGTTACCTATCACGACGATTATATCGAGTCCGAATGGTGGGCGCTCAAAGAAATCCATAAAAAGGGCTTGTTATATAAAGGACATAAAATCGTGCCCTATTGCCCCCGTTGCGGAACGGCGCTTTCTTCTCACGAAGTGGCGCAAGGCTATAAGGACGTAAAACAAACGACGGCGTTTGTCAAATTCAAAGTTATAGGCGAAGAGAATAAATATATCCTTGCTTGGACGACCACACCTTGGACGCTTCCTTCCAACGTTGCGCTTTGTATGAACCCCGCGTTTGACTACGTGGAAGTGGAAATGGAAGAAAACGGCGAGAAATATATCCTTGCCGAAGGCTTGCTCAAATCCGTACTTGGCGAAGAAGGGTATAAAGTGCTCTCCAAGAAAAAGGGCACGGAATACGAATACGTTGCCTACGAGCCGTTGTATCCGTTCGGCAAAGAGAAATTTAACTACCGCGAAAAAGCACACTACGTAACCTGTGATAACTACGTAACGCTTTCCGACGGTACGGGCGTCGTGCATATCGCGCCTGCCTTTGGTGAAGACGACTATAAAGTGGGCGTGCGCTACGGCTTGCCCGTCGTGCAGCTTATCGACGAAGAAGGTAAATTCCCCGCAGGTTGCGGACAATTCACGGGCGTTGGCGCGCAAGCCGCTGATCCTGCCGTGATTGAAGATTTAAAAAACCGCGGTTTGCTCTTGAAGCCTTTGGACGTTATGCATAGCTATCCGTTCTGTTGGAGATGCGATACACCGCTTATCTACTATGCGCGTTCGAGCTGGTTTATTAAGGTTACGGCAATCAAGGACAGACTTATCCAAACCAACCGTTCCGTGCATTGGATGCCCGATACGATCAAAGAAGGGCGTATGGGTAACTTCTTGGAAAACGTAATCGACTGGGGCTTGTCGCGTGATCGTTATTGGGGTACGCCCCTGCCCGTTTGGGTTTGTCCCGATTGTGGCGAAATTGAAGTGATTGGCTCGCGTAAGGAGCTCATGGAAAAATGCGGGGCAAGCGCGGATATTGAATTGCACCGCCCGTACTTGGACGAGCTTACCTGTAAATGCGGTAAGTGCGGTGGGCAAATGAAACGCACGCCCGAAGTTATCGACTGCTGGTTCGACTCGGGGTCTATGCCGTTTGCACAGTATCACTACCCGTTTGAAAACAAGGATTTGTTCGAGCAAACGTTCCCTGCGGACTTTATTTCCGAAGCCGTGGATCAAACGCGCGGTTGGTTTTATACCTTGCTCGTTATCTCCACGTTGCTCTTTGATAAAGCACCGTTTAAAAATTGTATCGTGCTTGGCCACGTCAACGACAAAAACGGCGTGAAGATGAGTAAGCATAAAGGCAACGTCGTTGATCCTTGGACGGTACTTGATAAACAGGGCGCAGACGCGGTGCGTTGGTATTTCTATACTTCTTCCGCACCTTGGCTTCCGTCCCGTTTCTATCCCGAAGCGGTCAGCGAAGCGCAAAGAAAATATATGGGTACGCTTTGGAATACCTACGCGTTCTTCTGTTTGTATGCGGATATCGATAGCTACGATCCGTCTAAATACGATATCAAGAAGTGTAAACTTTCCTTGATGGATAAATGGATACTCTCCAAACTCAACACACTCGTGGACCAAGTGGATAAAAATCTTGCTGTGTATAACATCACGGACAGCGCGAGAGCGTTGCAGGACTT
>JAZOPU010000030.1:0-1235 GCA_045655705.1 Candidatus Scatosoma sp. | reverse complement strand
TGCAAAAATGACCGTTCTACTCTCGTAGTAACCGCCTTCTTGTGTGGCTACACCGAATTTGTCTTTGAGCGCATATACCCCCGATACTTTCTCGGTTGTGATCTCAATATCTTCTTTCTCTATTTGGTCTTGCAGTGCGCGCACGAGAGCTTGTCCCGTTACGTTGTAAAGCGCAGGATAGTTGCGAATGCTTTCGGCTTTGGATATCTTTTCGCTTAAACCCGCGTTTCCAAAGATTTGAAAGGTTTTTCCGTTTGCTTTTAAGGTAATCGCCGCGGAAATACCCGCGATACCGCTACCGATAATAATACAGTCTTTCATTGTATCAGTATGCTCCGTTTTAAAAAACCTTTTCGGGGTATAACCGAAAAGGTTTTTTGTTTTTAATAGTTTCCCGTCCAGTTTCCGTCGTCGCTCGCAGGTTCTTGCGGGGTTACGTCTTGGCTGGTGATCTTTGCGTATAATTTGAACGTTCCCGTTGCAGTTGCAGGGATCGTACCTTCAAACTCCGTCGTGCAAGAAGCGTCCGTGAACCAACCACCAAAGCTATATTTCATTTTCTTATTGCCTTCGGTTACGGTTTTGTTTATTTCATAATCGCCAATCGTTGTGCTCGTACCTTCTTTATACGTCGCGGGATAAAGCGTTGCGTCATTCTTCTTCAAGGTTACGTAATGTCCCGTTACCGCCGTTCCATTATTCAAAACATAGTAATATTCGATGTTAGAAAACACATCTTCAGGCTCGTGTTCTTCAATTTCGGTTTTTGTTACTTTCGCATACACCTTAACGTCGCTATCCGCAGTTTTATCAATCTTTTCAAACGCGGTATTCAAAGCTTCGTCGCTAAACCAACCACCGAATGTATACTTAAATCCGTTTTCTTCATATTCTACCAGATCGGAAATGGTTGCACCCGTGCCTACCACGTATTTCGCGGGATACGTCCCGTCTTTTTTGTACATACCTGCTGGAATGCTGGTCGTTTCTTTTTCCGTTCCGTCATCAATTACCGCGTAATAAGAAATACTCTTTTCTACCGTTTGTTGCGGGGTGGGTTCAGGTTCTTTTGCGCACCCCACAAGCCCGACACCGCCCATTATAAAGCATAAAATTGCCACTAAAAACTTTTCATTATCTCGCCCCTTTGGTTTATTATATTTATTATAACATACCCAAAGAGTAGTGTCAAGCCTTTTTTCAAAAACAAAGCGGTAAAATTTTACCCAAGCGCC
>JAZOPU010000029.1:0-1495 GCA_045655705.1 Candidatus Scatosoma sp. | reverse complement strand
CTCAACATTGCGCCCGAATATTTGCCTGCCGAACGGCTCAAAATATACGCTACGCCGATCAGGACGTATACCGCGCTCGTGAATACGGAAAGCTCTAATTCCGCACCGCTTAACACGAAGAAAAGCACGAAAAGCGGGGCGGTCCAACGATCTACTCTGTCCATAAGCTCTTCGGAAAAATCACAAATATTACAAAAGATCGTGCCGAGCATCATACAAACGAGCAACGACGAAAATCCGATATGCACGCTACCGATATTAAATTTGAGCATGGAAAGCGCAATCGTCAAAAACACGAACCCAACGGAAACGGCAAGACGTTTGGAGCGCGAGTGGAAAAAGCGTTCGCAAAGGGAGAACAAAAAGCCCATTCCCGCGCCCAAAGCGAGTGATAACACGATTTCAAGAAGCGGTTCAACGATAATCGAAACCAAGCTCACCTCGCCAAGGCTGAGCGCTTTCGCCACGCCGAAGGACACGGAAAAGAGTACCAAGCCCACCGCGTCGTCGAGTGCGACGACGGGCAGTAGAATGTCCGTGAGCGGGCCTTTGGCTTTGTATTGTTTGACGACCATAAGCGTTGCCGCGGGCGCGGTTGCCGAAGCGATCGCCCCAAGCACGAGCGCCGCCGAAAGCGACAGCACGTTAGGCATAGCAAGGTGCAGTAAAATAAGTACGATATCTACAAGTGCCGTGGTTACGACCGCTTGGAAAATACCCACGATCGTCGCTTGTTTTCCGATTTTTTTCAGTTGCGAAAGACGGAACTCGTTGCCAATCGAAAAGGCGATAAACCCGAGCGCGACGTCGCATACGAGCGAATAGGATTTCACGTCGGCAAGGTCGATAAAGCCCAAACCTTTCACACCGAATGCGCCAAGGCAATACGGTCCTACCAAAATACCCGCCACGAGATACGCGGTAACGGCGGGAAGCTTGGCAAGCTTTGCCAAACGGGAGAGCATAAGCCCTGAAAGCAGGGCGATAGATAAAGAAAGAAGTACGTTCATATTCTTTGCCTCGAAATTTGTCTTTTTTCGTTCATTATTATACTACTAATTTTTTTGGAAAGCAAACGAAAGCACCCTGAAAATAAAAATTGTGTGAAATATTTTATGCAATTTACAATCATTTTCAATAGAAAAGAGAGAGCAAGCATTTGACAATTTGTTTTTGGTGCGGTATAATGGTTAGGTGAAACTACGAATGAACAAACAATTTTTGGGAGGAACTGACAAAATGTATCAGATCGTTGCTAAAAAATCGCTCAATCCTACCGTTACGCAAATGGAAATCCTTGCGCCGTTCGTTGCAAAAAAGGCGCTTGCGGGGCAGTTTATCATTTTGCGTGTAAGTGAGGACGGCGAGCGTATACCGCTCACGATCGCGGGCTACGACCGCGAAAAGGGGACGGTTACTATTATATTCCAAGTCGTCGGCGGTTCGACGGAACTGCTCAATCACAAAAACGTAGGGGATTATATTCCCGACTTCG